>JAOZLU010000049.1:9288-21375 GCA_029934695.1 Desulfobacterales bacterium
CTGTTTGTTTGTTCTTCATTCATTACACATCCTCCGGGAGATACTTATGCCTGACGTTTTGATTTCATAAGGCACTCGGAAAAAACGCATTGTCCCATAAGAATTCTCAGACGAGTGGGAGTGCCATTTTAGCACTCCACAGTTGGGATAATGAGTTTTTTCTGAGTCCCTAACACAAACGATCCTGAGGATCTAGTTGAGGTCGGACGGGAATCATAACTCTGCTCCGTGCTGCTGGGCGAAAAATGTCCATCGGGGCCAGAAGGTGTCATGGTCGCCCAGATATCGGATCAGACGATCATGAACCGCCTTCACTTCCCCAGATGCAGGATTCTCTTTAATTTGCAGTTTTTTCGCATCTTCAATGGCTCTTTCCGCTTCCAAGGAACGAGCATGTCTCAATCCGAATATCTCCGACGTAAACCAATTATCCGCCCGTCCATGGCGTAAGAACGGCAGTTCATCCAGAACCGCGTGTTGGGAGCCACCTTCATTCTGATGAATATTCAGACGGAACAGTTTGTCATGCGAGTCATCAAACCCGGGTTCGAGAGAAGCAAGAAGCATGGGAGAATGTGTTGTGATGATAAACTGGATGTTTATCTCCTGATCCAGACAGGCATTCACCGTGAGCAGGGCCGGGATAATCGAACGCTGCCATTTCGGATGCAGATGGGCTTCGATTTCATCAATGAGTAAAGTTATGTTTCTGCGCGGGGGCCTGCGCCGGCTCTCAATTTTATGCTCCTCATACGCCCAGACCATCATATATGCCAATGCAACGATGCGCTGCACACTCGCTGCCGCATGAACAATCGGAACATCTCCCCAGGGATATTCCAGGGTGGGAATCTCGCCGGAGTCACCGGGGAGCCGTACCGGTTTTCCCGGTTTCAGGGTCTCCCCGGACTGGGAGGATAATCGGGAAATGACTTGGGTGAAAATGTCATAAGCCTGGTTTTGCCTGTACTGCCAGTTCACCCAGTCGTGTAACAGACCGTTACATACCTTCTGCTCCCTACCCTCTCTTTCAATGAATTCGCCAAGACCGTTCCACAGATGCCGGTTTGACAAGACCAGCGGACTCAGGGACAGGGCCACTCCTTCGGGTCGCTGTATGCTTGCCTTCACCGGATCCCATATTGCAAAGGAGCCGTCAAAACGGGCATAGATTGCCAAGCCGTCATATCCCGAACCTTCGAGGGGAATGGGCCAGTTCTGAATATTCCAATCGTAAAGCATCTCCTGTGTAATCTCACGACCGGAGCCTGCGGATATGGAAAATGTGAGCTTTGCGTCCTCTCTGTCCGGCTCGTCCCCCGGATAAGCCGGAAACCCGGCCCACTGTCCCGATAATACAAACCAGGCACATTCCAGGAGAAAGGTCTTTCCCAGGCCGTTGTCGCCGGTGATGATGTTCAGACGATCTCCCGGCTCAAACCTGAGTTTTTTTGCCGGGCCGATGCCTTCCAGTTGCAGGCATGTCAGGGTGCTGTTCTGGTTCATAATGGAATTTATTCCTCCTTAAAATAAATCACCCAGCATATCTCGGCATCTGTGTTATTCCAGGGTTCCTCACCGAACACCTTTCTCAGCTCATCCAGCTTGTCCTCGGAACCTATGGCGAATCTGCTGAAACGGGTTCATCTTCGGACGGCAACAGTTCAAGGAAACATTCTGTCTCACCGATTTTTAATACGGCAGACCCAACCCCTTCCGGAATAGTCACCAACGCTTCCCATATATTCTCTTTCTTCAATTCTTTCCAAGAAAGAATTTCAAACAGTCCGCTGCCCGTTTCTCTGACAGATGCCTCAGGTGGCGGCGTTTTATGACGTGCCTCCCATAAAAAAAAGAGATAACGATGGTGAATGTAGGCAGAAAGATTTCCATGTAAATAGATGGGCTGCAATTCTTCAAAATAATCTGTCAGGCCCACTTTATGCCCGATCCGGGTCCATAATTTCACCCGTGAGAGCGATTCGGTTCCTTCAATCAGATTTCTCTGAAGGTGCTCGTTTGCCTGAAGTTCGGATTCATAAAATAACAGCCGGTCAGGCACCTCGAAAATATCTCCGCCGACAGGATAGGATACATCCGGAAGTTCATCATCCCACCATGCCCGGCGCACCCGAAGGACTGCTTCTGTCACTTTGTCAGAGATTTGTCTGTAACCTTTGATCTGCATTACTTTGGGAATGCTCAGGGCATTCCATGTTTCAATAATCATATCTTCAATAATCATATCATATATTCCGGCTGCGGCCGGCTCTCGGACACTCAGGCGCACGCACATATAAAAATCCTCAACATCTTCAATAATCAGGTAGGATGACTTCCAATCTTCTGTCTGACGAGGCGGAAGGAAGATCACACCGGGTTCCGGTTCATACGCTTCATGGAACGGTCGGACCTTTTTCCCTCTGTTTGTAATCATTTTTTCGATCATCTTGTCATTCATAAGGATTTTCCTGCAAGCTTGTCAGATATTGATGGAGACGATTTGAAAAATCATCATACAGAATTAAATCGCCCTTTCGGCCTTTTCTTTGAGAAAGTTCTTTACGGACGCGCCTAAAAATGAATCAAACTGCCTTTCAGTTTCGAGAAACCAAATTTGATAATATCTCTCATAACAGGGAAGGAAGTCATCCGATACAAAATCGTGAATCAGCTTCTTCATATAATCTGGCCCTGTGTTTCCAGAAGTGACTCTCATCATTTTCGGGAGATATTTTCCGACTTTATCTCTCATCGTCTTTTCAATAGAGCGGATCACTGTTTTTTCAAAGGATTCTTTTGTTTTTTTCATATCCATTCTCCCCCCGGAGTGCCATTCTCCCCCCGAAGTGCCAAACTTACAGTTTGACCACCAGATCGGAGAACTCGGTCAAACTGCTCCGGATAATCTTTATTTTTTTGACGGAGTAAAACATGCTTCCCGCAGCCTGTCCAGATCGGCTTTGCTCATGCAGCCGATCCGATCATTGGTTTGCAGTTTTCTGACACTTATCGGCATCGGCGTTTTTTCAAAAGCTGTGTCTTTGGTCAATCCGTTGGTTTTGTCAGGTTTTATGATGATATAATAAGTCTTCCACAGGTTCCGAATATATTTTTCGTCTGTCCCTTTGGAGGCGATGACAGAGCGATAGCGTGAATTTACTTTTAATATGGCTCCCGGATGTCTGCCTGTTTTGGGGATATTCCATATTTTGTTAAAAACATTATAAACTTCTCCGACCAGTTTTCTGTAAGTCTCTGACTTTGACATGTACTCGTTTTCCTCTCAGTGGTAAATCACCCAGCATATCTCGGCATCTGTGTTATCCCAGGGTTCCTCAGCGAACACCTTTCTCAGTTCATCCAGCTTGTTCTCGGGCCCTATGGCGACGAACACCTCCTGAGTCCCTTCAGGCAGATCATCAAGCTGAATCGCTTCATCTTCTTCAATCTCTTCAGGGGATTCCGAATCTCCGACACGCTGCCCATCCGCATTCAGGAAGAACGCGGTGAACGACCATTTCTCTTCTGTCACATAGCGTAAGAGCTGGTTCATATCTTTCTGTTCCGAGTCGGGATCCAGAAACACGCAATCCTTAAAAGAAGTGACAGATACAAATACGACGTTATACTCCGGCGGCCTGAGAACCTCGCCCTGCCCCTGGAGCGCCGGCCGGCTGAATCCGAGAAGCATTTCCGCATATCTTTCAAACGGATACGCGGTTCGTTCGGCAACAACCTGTTTTACGCTCTGCAATTCTTGAAGAGCGGAATCCCCCCATTCAGATAACGCAGCTTCTATGGCAGGCAGGCTGAGATTCGGAAATTTCTTCTGAACCGCGCCTGTCTCATCAGGGACCGCAGGCTCCTGCGCCAGAAGACCCGTCACATCCTCGGCGGCCGTCCGCAGAAACCCTTCACGCAGATCACCTGGCTCATAAACTTCCTCAAAACTCAGCCTGACAAAATTCCTGAAGACCTCTTCTTTCTGCCCGAGCAATTTCTCAAGCCGCTCCCTTTCCATATAATTCTCAAAGCGGACAACCACCGCACCGCTCGGATACGCTTTCATGGAGCAGAACAACGCGCCCTGAACCTGAAACGCCTTGTCCGTGACAGAAAGAAATTTTTGCAAGCGGTCTTTGCGTATTCCCCATCCGCCGGTTTCGGCATTGCTGACGACATGAACGCTGTAATTTTTCCCTCCGGCACGAATCATGGGGATTTCATCGGGCATATTTTCGTCCAGGGTACTTTTCAGTTCCCATCCTTCTGAAACACCGGAGATATCTGTCTGGTTTGCAAAACAGACACTCAGGATAAACTCCTTCAGCATCTCCTCAGCCAGAGCCGTCTCATAAAAATAAATCCACGCGGCCGATGGTTTGTCCTGAAATCTGAGTTTTGTATGGTAGTAAATCTCCTGGACATCTTCTTCGGAAATAAGATATTGGTAGTGATTCTCCTTTGCGTGACTCTCCTGATGGACTGTGATTTCAGAAACAAATTTTTTGAAATCCTCATCTGGGATGAAGGGAAACGCTGTTGACTGCTTGAAAACGCTGTCTGAAAATGCGTGAAAATGGTCTTTGTATTTGTACAATTCTTCAAGATATTCGGATGATTTTTTATAGAAGTTTGTCCATGATTTTTCTATGCTTCTGATATTTGTGCCATTCTTTATCTGCTGATAGCCATCTTTAATTGCTGTGATATCAAATCCTCTGAATACCAGTTCAAGGGCAAGCTCTCTGATCCCCCACCATTTTTCATCCCATATTTCCTCATCTTCCTCAGTCCCTTCTCCCAACTTGGGAGGGCCTTCCAACCCGGTCTGTATGGAGAGGTATGTTTCCAGATCATCCATGAGGTCGTCAAACATGATAAATGACGGTGTGCCTGTGCCGTGGTCAGGTGTCTCTTTTACAAACAGTTCCCGGATATCTTTCCAGTCATCCGCTTCCGCACCAATCCCCATCATTTTAATATAGCCGATCTTTCTGAGAATATTAAACAGATATTCCACATTATCCGGATGCTGAGGATTCTGTTCTATAAATTCAGCATAATTGTTTATGGCCGACAGATGTGCGTCATACTTTTTCTGATCGCTTCTTTGCAGCAGTTTTGTTATGTCAGCGTTTTTAATATCCATTTTAATACCCTTTGGTTTAAACAGCATTCAAATTTCAAACTCACGCCGAGACAGACCCGACTGACGGATGATGGATTGTAATGTGCCAACGCGCAATTCCTTATGATCCGGCACGGGAATAGTGATTGTGTCTCCGGCCAGTCTCCTCTGCATCACAATATGACTTCCTCGTTTCCGCACCTTGATGAATCCGTGTCTTGCCAATATCGAACAAACATTTTTCCCAGAGAGGACACGAAGTTTAGGCAACCTTCACCTCCACTTGTGTGATATAGATTTCTTCGTGAAGCCTGCGTCTCACTTCTTCTGGTGAAGCAACTTCAAAAAATAACTCCAACGCTTCGGTCAGATTTTGACGGGCCGATTGAACAGACTCCCCCTGACTGGCAATATCCAGTTCCGGACACAGAGACACATATCCGTCACCCTCACGTTCTATTATCGCAGTTACTCGAAAGCTTTCTGACATATCTCACCTCCCGGCTATGATTTTATTAATGGCTTTCATCCTGAATTATTGCGTTCCAATTGCTTTTATGGCAATAATGTTTGAAATTCACATCTTTCATCCCCAATTCAACAGCATGATCCAGTATCATCTGTGCTGCTTTTCTTTGGGAACCTGCTGTTTCAATGCCATAGACTGTCAGCATATTACATCGGATAAACTCCATGGTCTCGCTTTCGACTTTGAACAGCATAAGATACACACCTGTTCTTCCACTATCTTCCGGATTCATCACATAAGCGTATATGAGGCTCTTAGGCCCTGCGATGGCATGAATATGCCTTCTTGAACTCACTTTTCCAGAGGGCGGGGTATCAAGATTCTTTGCATAAAAATCTGACAGGCTTTCATTTTGGATCGTCTCTTTAATCCAACCAGCTATTCTTTCAAGAAAACTTTTCTGATACTCTTCAAAAAAACTGCGGCATCTTGAAAATGTATCATTGTCATTCTCATCGCTGCACTTATAGCATCCTTGGCAATCCTTGATGCAGTATTTTTTTTTGAGCTGCTCGCGAGCCTCCTTCCATTGACGACGATTTTCTTCCTGATCCATATATGGAAGATCAAAATTTCCCCATCTGGAACATCTGACCTCATTTTTGAACTCATTCCAGACTTTCTTTATCGCATCACTGTTATGCGTTCCTGATAACAGGTATAGCTGATGAGGTTCAAGCCATCGGTCAGCTATGCCATGACACAGCAGATGCCAATGTAAGGATTCGACAGATCTGAAATCCTTTATTCTTAATGAACGGTTGGGTACGGGATCATGTTTGGCGATCAGAAGGGACATTCCCGGCATCATTCACCTCCACGGATTTGATATATAAAAGAAGATAATGTTTTTCCGGATGGATGCTGATATCCGAATCATCATTGGCCTTGATTTCACAGGAGAATGGCAGATCATCGTCCCCGAAGATTTTTTCCGGATCCTCACCATAACTCGCTTTCAAAAAATCATGATTCGAGCCTGCAAGTTTTAAAAATTCATAAAGCCGCCATAGCAGTTCTTTTCTGTGTAAAATAGGAGAGTATTTTTTGGGATCATTGTAACTTTTACGATGACATCTGTATTTTGACTGACAGGTTCCTGTCATTCCTATGGATTCAAGCGAGGCTTCACTGAAATATGCGGGATAAATGATTCCGATCACTTTGGGAAAGGGCTTTTCCAATTCAGGATGCTTGGGTTTCCAGTCTCTTGACGGTGAGCTGTTAAGCCCGACTTCTCTTGCAATCTCCTTAAAAGCGGCGTGTGAACATCTGCGCAGCCATGCGTAAAAGAACGCGATGTACATCCCGTTTTCAGCTTCCAGCTCCTTGCCCTGAAATGTTTCTCCGGGCTTCCAGAAAAAAGCTTCTCTCTGCCATTTGAAAATATCAATGCCGTCTTTCAGTCCCGAGTGATGATCTGACCAGAATTCCCTTACCAGTTCCTTCTCTGACCAGTCTGTTTCAAATTCACCTTCCCCATCTTTTCTGATTTCAGTCAGAGGAACAACAATATTCCCACCGCTTTTCATTTCATCTGCGAAAATTTTGTTGTTGAGAACAAAACCCAGAGTACGCCTGATCCATTTTGTTCTGTCGGTTTCATTTCCGTGTGCAAACGCGTTCAATGTCTTTTTATGGCGACGTTTTATTTTTGAAAGCAGATCATTGTGAAGGACCAATATCGCTTCTGAAAAATCTTTACGAATCTGATTCCATTCTGCATAATCCGGAAGCGCATCCTGTCTGTCTGTTTCACCCTCTCTGTAAATCAGACTGAAATTCTGCTGATATCGCCTATGAATTTTACAGTGAGACGTGGGGATCCCCTTTGTGGCGTTAATAATTTCTTCAAACAACAATTCCTTCAACCGTTCCATGCAAGAACGATCCCGATTAAAATGATTGACAGCATCCTTTATATTATCACACATATCTTCTTTCCTCTCAGAGATATTGTTCAGATGGAACACTGTGTTTCGCCACAGTAAAAAATACTTTGTGTTAACGCAACAAAATTATGCCACTTTCATTAACACATATATGCAGTTGGAAAACAGATTTTGTCACAATGAAAAATATCCGGCAGTAACGCAATAAAATTTTGTCTCCTTCATTAATGATTTAAAACATGAAAAACAGAATTGTCGAAGATAAAAAAATTTTCAATCCAACGCAACAAATCAGACTTTGTTTCATTAGTTATTTTCAGAACGGGCATTAAAGTATGTTTGAAGAAGGTGACAGCATTATGACAAATAAAGAAGCACACGAAAGGAGGTGATGCCATGCCCCATCCCCAAGCCCCCCTCAGCCTCGCGCCATGAGGGGGCTGCTCTCTGACAGATACCGGCTCTGTTCCGGATCTGTCAGTCAGCATATATAAAGGGGAATATAAATGAGCAGATACAGGCTTGTCAACAAAAAAAGTAATCTGGACAAAATAATTATCAATACAGGTCATTAAGCCCGGGTTTAAGGGGGGAAAGAAAATCATGGATACTCGGTATCAGATTCAAAAGACAGAAGGTACTTTCATAGAAAAAAGCGCGATTGTCACAAGCACCGGCCTCGGAGGCGCTGCCGGATATGTCACCGGTTCAATCCTTGGGGCATTTTTGGGCGCATTGATCGCCGGGCCGGTCGGCGCGGGAATCGGCTACATGATCGGACAGGCTGGCGGCACGATGGGCGGGGCCTACGCGGGCGCTATGGGCGGAAAGAAAATCAGCCGGATCATGGAAGAAGAGTAAAAACAGGGAAAGCCGAGAAACTCAGCAGATCGAAAATTTCCGAATATTTGAAACACAGGGATTTATTTTAATAAAGATAGCAAATCCTTGCTAAACCAAATCCTTAGTAGTTCCAGAGACATAATGAAAAAATTTTTGAAACTTTCAAATTACAGGAGAATGAGAACATGGGATGGAAAGAAGCCAAAAAAGCGGCAAAGGAAGCCTTCCGGCAGTCAACCGATCAGCTCAGGAAGAAGAAAATAAGCCCCGGAGACGCAGCCGAAAGTGCCCGGAAAGTGGCTGTCAAAGTGGAAAAGCTGAGGAAAAAATGGTGGTAAAGGTAAAAAACCGGTTGCCGGGGCTACAGGTTGCTGTTCCGGTAATCAGCAACCTGTAACCGGAAACCAATGACCGGAAATCAGCAACCACCAATATTAAGATAAACAACGCCCTGGTTAAGGAAAACCGCTCAGTCTGGGAAACCATCTCTGCCGCGTTCAAAAGTTTCGGAAACTGGCTTGATGACAAGCTTCCCATTATCTCCGATATCCTGAGCGTGGCAGGTCTGGCACTGAATCTGTATAAAAAGATCAGAACATTTTTCCTGTAGGATGTTCCGGCCAGCATCCACTCGTTACGAGGCTCCGCCTCGTAACGCATTGCATGAGGCTCCACCTCCCCACGGAAAGGAGATTGAAATGAAGAAACGAGTTAAATTTCTCGTATGTAATCATTGTAATATTGATTGTAATTTCTGTCACAGGGAATATCAGGAACCTGGTGGCAAAACTGGAAAATTTAAAAAAAGATATATTTCAGATGTTTTAACTAAATATCCATCATCTGATGAGTTGATAGTCAAGATATCCGGGGGAGAACCTTTGCTGTATTTCGACCAAGTTGTAAAACTGATCAAAATGGTTAAAAGTCTTCGGAACAATTGTAAATTTATCTTGTTAAGCAATATTACATTACTGGCACAGAGAAAATTGGATATTTTGAAAGAAATTGGGATATCCGAGATAAGAGCGACAATGCCATCCTTAGATATGGGTGAGTATTGCCGGGTGACAAACGCATTACCGAAACTATTCACAAAAGCGATCTCAAATTCACGCATGATCAGAGAAAGCGGCCTGAATTTGAGATACAATGCGGTTCTCCAGAAGTGCGAAGATGTTGAGGACTACATTAAGAGTTATGTGGCAAAGGTTACGAAAACCAGTTTGGCGAATAAAGTGTTTTTCGTAAATGAGTTAAAAACATCTGATCAAATATTTAAGAAAGCTAAAAATACTCTGGAGCATTTGAACGGAAAAGAAATGAAAATGTATCGTGGAGGCCGTGTTTTCAAGACCAATTATAACAGCATTGAAGTGGGGATCGGCCGATGTATAAACTGGAATGATAATGATCCTGCAAGAGAATTTGCAGATGATTATATCATCCCCCCGGGAGTCCCGATACCCAAATATAATACATAAACGTCCATAAAAAAATGCCGACTGCCGGACGGGGTTTGCAACCCCGTCCGAAACCTTTGCTGTCGTGAATATACAAAACATTGCGGACGGGGTTGCAAACCCAGTCCGGCGAGGAAAAAACCTTCATATAAACAGAGAGGTCAAGCCATGAAACATTCATCATTCACAAAGGAGCAGCCCATGACATCGGCCCGCCGATGACATACGCACAGATGAAAATCCCGGGTTGTAGGGTGGGTGGAGGATTTCGATTTTTCACGCAGTGAAAAACGAAACCCGCAACCCACCTTGATAAACACACAAACGAAATTATTGAATATATCTTGATTTACAGAGGAGGATATCATGAAGAAAATCACGCTTATCGTTGTTATTTCATTCTTTTTTGTTTCCCCCGGGTTTGCAGGCACATTTGGAAAGGCCATGGACGCGGGCGCATACGCGGATACCATGAGAACAGGATACACCAACGCGTCCCAGGGTGAGGATAATGCTTTGGAAGGTTCTGCTGAAGATGCCGCCATAGCTACCGGCATTATTATTTATAAGGTAGCATCCTCTTCTGCCGCGGGCGCAGGGACTCTGGCCGGATATTCCGGGGTTGCCAGCGCTGTTTCCACCCTCGGACTGAGCAGCGTAACCACAGCCGCTGCCGGTGCGATGGGAAGCTCCGCCACCGGAGCGGCGGCCACCGCAGTTGTCACCTCAGCCGTGGGAGGTCCGGTGGTCATGGGCCTCATCATCGTGGGGGGAACGGCTGCCGTGTCTTATGGTGTGTATAAAAGCGGTCAGTGGCTGTGGGAATGGGCCAGCGAATAGAAGTTGGAAGTTTATCTCGTTACGAGGCTCCGCCTCGTAACCGATGGGAAGAGGCTCTGCATCAAACATCAAACATCAAACATCAAGCATCAAGCATACTGTTTACAGATAATACGGAGGCCCAACCTATGAAAACCAACACCTGTTTAAAAACCAATGATTTGACAAGATTGAAAAACGCCGTTGCTTTGCTGGAGAATCCGGGATTTGTCTCCTCTGTGACAAATGCCCTGTCAAGACCTGCTGAATCGGCTTTTAATCTGATGTCCGGAAGATATTTTGAAATGATACACGAAGCTGTCCCGGCCGCGTTAAACATCGCTTTGAAGGTAGCTGTCAAGAGCCTGAACAAAGACTCCAGAGGCAAACCGTCCAATCGGATGCATAAATCCCTGTCAGTCATAAGCGGCACCTTGGGAGGCGCATTTGGCACAATCGCCCTTCCCCTGGAACTGTCCGTATCAACCACCATCATGTTACGCACCATCGCCGATATCGCCAGAAGTGAGGGAGAGCCGCTTGAAAGCCTTGATTCCCGGCTGGCATGCATCCAAGTCCTTGCCTTTGGCGGAAAATGCGAAAACGGCTGCGACGGGGAAAACAGCTATTATTATGTGCGTGCAATGCTGGCAAGAGCCGTTTCCGAAGCTTCCGCATATATTGCGGAAAAAGGGATGATCGAAGAGGGCGCACCGGCTTTGGTACGCCTGATCACACAGATCGCCTCCCGATTTGGAATAACCGTGTCAGAAAAATTCGCAGCCCAGGCCATCCCGGGTATTGGCGCAGTGGCCGGCGCCTCAGTGAATCTCTTGTTTGTCACGCATTTCCAGAATATCGCAAAAGGGCATTTCACAGTACGTAGATTGGAGCGGATTTACGGAGAGGACGCGGTGCGGGTTCATTATATGAAATTTGCAAAGCGGTATGGCGCGAAAATATCGCCTAACGGCTCATTTCCGCACTCCACTGCGAAAATATCGCCTAGCGGCTCATTTCCGCACTCCACTGAGAATTTTTATGGATGAAAAGGAGCAAAATCATGGGTCATCTTTTGGAAAAAGCAGCATCTCCCGAGGTGCTGAACACGGCATGGAAGCGTTTCAGAAACGACAAGGCGGTCTGGGAGCCGAATCTCCCCAAAAAGGAGATGGAGGCGAATCTCGGTCTTCATCTGCTCAAACTGTCGGATGATCTGAGGACCGGGAGTTATATTCCGAATCCGGTGAGGTTCTTTCCGGTGAACAAAGGGGACGGCAAACAGCGGATCATCTCGGCCACGACACTGCGGGACAAGGTGGCCCAGCGCGCTGTGCTGAATGTGATCGAGTCTTTTGGAGAGCGGATTTTCCATCACGACAGTTTCGCTTACCGTCCGGGACGCAC
>JAOZLU010000464.1 GCA_029934695.1 Desulfobacterales bacterium
GCCTCAATAATTAATTTTTCTGGTATATTCTCATATTTTTTTGCATCTTCTATAGTTAAGGCAATATCATCAAACATATTTTGAGTGACGATTTCTGATTTTCGGAAACCATATCCAATTACTGAATATGAAAATCTATTTTCTTCAATTTCAAAAAACAATTTTAACTTTGTTAGATATTCTAATTTTTCAATAAGATTTTGCAGATCGCCTCCATATTGAAAATAAAACACCAGCCAACAATTGGTCATCTCGTTTCTAACTGCAAAATGGCGATACCTTTTGCCGTATTTCATCTTATACAAAGCATCTTTGATCTTATTTGTTAGTTCACCAGCACGAGATCGCCGTGGAATAACTGCAAGCTGCCAAGCATGTACGAGAGATATATCTTCTTCATCATTCTCCAAAATCACGTCTATCAAAGAATCAATTATCTTTGAATCTTCATTTTCTCTATTTCTTTGTTTTATATTTGATGAAAATTGTTTCTGGAAAGCTGACCAATAATCCCGGTCTGGATTCCATTGTTGCTCAGGAAAACTATAATTATTAAGTTTATAGTATGCTATTAATTGTTTTTCACGCAGTTGGTTCAAATCTAAAAAATAGTTAGCACATTTTTTGTAAACAGCTTGAAAAAATTTAAATCTGTCATGCAAGTAGAATTTTAAATCTGAAGTTGTGTCAACCTCATTTAGAATATTTTCAAAGTCATGTTTAGTTGCTACAGCAATAGGAAAAGGGCTATTTAAAAATTTCTCAATGGTACCAAAATGAATTTTTTCTAAATGATCATCACAATCAATAATTATTAAACCAAAGAAATTGTCAGAAACGAAATACTCTGATTTATAATGTATCTTTCTTCCCGATTTATTAATCATACTTAATTCTTTACCGCTTTTGAAGATTCTGTAATCTCGGTTTAATTGCTCCCTTTTATCTCCAATTCTTTTTACGAAACTCTTTGTATCAGCATTCTTTTTAGCTCTCCAAATTATTTCAAATACAAAAAGTTGTGTTCTTACCCATATTATTATATCTCCTACTTCTTTTTCTGTAGGATCATAAATTTTTGGACTGTGAAATGTGAACCCACTTAGATAAGTATGCTTACACAAATCAGCAAAAATAGTTTCTGAATTATTTTTCATTTTAAATCTTTTTCAGCCACATAACTGACCAATCAGCCGCGCGGCTTTTTGCGTTGGCTGAATTGATGGGGTTATACAATTTTTAAATCTTTCATTCTTTTTAGAGCAAAATTTCTTTCTGATTTCCGTAAGTCACAAATACCGTTCACACAAAAGGTAAAATTATTGCCATACGTATGCTGAAACTTTACAAATTTAATAGGTTTTATTGTGCGAAGATGATAGGTTTTATCTTTTGGTTTTTTATATAAAAAAGTAATTTTACGACCGGTGTTAATCGCTGTTTCAACATTCAATTCTAACTTGGATTCACTTTGGCTTATAAATTTTTTTTCCTCTTTTACATTTAAAAGAAAATATAAAAAGAAACCCACGATTAACCCAATAAGAGGATACTCGCTATTATAATCTACTCCGCCATGATGCGAACACGCCCCTTGTCTCCCAATTGATGGACTTTTCCAGCCATCATTACATGTTGCTTCTGGCTTAATGCATATTGAAAATATGAATACTGACAAGCCAAACAACCAACCAATTATTTTTGCTTTATTCATTTTTATATAACGCCTGCGATAAGCGGTGCCGGGGCTTTTCCGGCATCCACTTGATTGCTTGGTTATGTGCCGAATTCGTTTGACACACTCTTGCTTAATTACTGCTCTCTACATTGCTTGATGAAAGACAGAATGAACCTTTTTGCAAGCATCACAGGGATTGCACCGAAAATAAGGCTGACTACAAGTGCATCATGTCGCCTATAGTCCCCTACAAAAGCAACAATAATAAAACCTACACATGTCGCAAAGCCCGTCGCTTGGAAAAACTCAACTACAAAATTCTTAATAGCATTATTCATTTAATTGTGCTCATACAAACAGGAAAAGAACATTTCTGATTCTAAAGGATTTTGTGATTTCCCAGGATCGTCATTCCGGGCTTCGACGTGAGATCAGCCGAACGGAAAATCGTAAGGAGTTTCCGGCTTTAGCCCGGAATCCGCAGTGAGTTCAGCTAATTCCGGGTTAAAATTAAAAAATATCCGTTTTTTAATTTTCCGTTCGGCTGAACTCACGTCGAAGCCCGGAATGACAGTCAGAAAAAACTTGTAACTGTCTGAAATCAGGTAAAACCACAAAATCCTTTAGAACCAGGAACCAATACAACGCACCACTCCATAAAAGCATAACCAGTATAGGCACCAAAAACGGTGTCTAAACCCAAACCATATCCTGAAATAAAAAGTGTCTGATCCCGAAAGTGATTCCGTATCTGCTTTCCAGAGAGGGTTCCCGAAAATTGCCCCGGATCATACACCAAACTTCCGCTGACAAAAGAATCCGGAAACACACCTCCTGACAGATACCTCTTTAACCCTTATACAGCTTGGGATTCAGAACATCCCTCAGCCAGTCTCCCAGAAGATTGACCACCAGCACAAAAACAACGAGAAGCACCCCGGGAAAAAAGGTGATCCACCAGGAACCGCTGAAAATATATTCAAAACCGGAATTGATCAGGGAGCCTAATGAGGGTTTGGTCACCGGCATCCCCAGCCCCAGGAAAGACAGGGCAGCCTCGCTCATCACCGCATTGGCCACCTGCACTGTGGAGATGACAAGAACCGGGGACATGGTGTTGGGCAGAATATGCCGCACCATGATCCATATCCTGCTCAGTCCGATGACACGGGCCGCCTCCACATACTCCTTATTTTTTTCCCCAAGCACCGAAGCTCTCACGGTCCTGGCGTACTGGGGCCATTCTGCAAAGCCGATAATGATCACCAGCAGCGGCACTGCCAGTTCCTCATATCGCCCCACCCCGAAAGCCACCTGGAAAATGGCACTGATCAGAATGGCAACCATCAGGGTGGAAAAAGAGAGCTGGACATCTGCCACCCGCATTAAAAATGCGTCTGTCTTTCCCCCGATATATCCTGAAATCAGGCCGATGAAAATTCCGATCATCGCCTGAAGAAGAACAGCGCCGCATCCGATAAGGACAGATAGCCGCAGCCCATAAAACATGCTGCTCAGAAGATCCCTCCCCTGAATGTCTGTCCCCAGAAGAAAATTATCATTTCCTCCTTCCGTCCATAAGGGAGGAATTTCAGCATCCATAATGTCAATGCCCGCTACATCGTATGGATCATAAGGAGCAATGACAGGTGCCAGAATACTCAGCATAATGAGGATTGCCAGAATGACAAAACTCACAATGGCAACCGGATCCCGTTTAAAACTGTAAAGCAGATAAGATTCTTTAAAACGTCTCCATTTTCGTTTCATTTTCGCCCCGCAACTCTCACCATCGGATTAACAAGCCCGTAAATAACATCCACCACAGTATTGACGACCACAAAGAGCGCGCCCACCACAACCATATAGGCCACCAGAAGTGAGGTGTCGGAACGCTCCACCGCCTCCAGAAACATGAATCCCATCCCCTGCCACTGAAAAACGGTCTCTGTCAGAATCGTATAAGCGATCATAATGCCGATTTGAACCCCGCCCACAGTAATCACCGGGAGCAGTGTGTTTTTGAACGCATGAAGGAACCAGACCCGCCAGCGGTGAAGCCCCTTGGCCCATGCAAATTTGATGTACTCGGTTTCCAGCACTTCCATCATTTCCGAGCGGATCAGACGGATAAAAAGCGGCAGCATGATGGATGACAGGGCAATGCTCGGCAGGATCAGATGTTTCAGTCCGTCAAACGTCAGAAACCCGGTCTGCCATCCCCATACATTGACGGTATCACCCCGGCCGTAAGACGGCAGCCACTGAAGCTCCACTGAAAAAAGATAAATCAGCAGAATGGCAGTCAGAAATACCGGAATGGACACCCCCACGATACTGCATCCCATGATGAGCCGGGAAAACCAGTTCCGGGGATTGATGGCCGCATAAACACCTATGGGGATGGATATAAGAATGACAAGCAGGCTGCTGACAAAGACCAGTTCCAGGGTTGCGGGGGCCTTGTCGAAGATCACTTCAAGGGCCGGCCTTTTGAAGAAAAAGGAGTGCCCGAGGTCCCCCTGGAGCGCGTTTCTGACGAAGCGGACATACTGCATGACAAAGGGGTCGTTCAGGCCCAGTTTGTCCCGCAGTGCTTCCCGTTCTTCAACAGAAACGCGCTCTCCGACAATATCCCGTACCGGATCACCGATCTGCTGCCTGATCGAAAAGCCGATGAAGCTGATCACCAGCATGACAAAAATGGCCTGGGTGACGCGTTTTACGATAAATGCAAACATGACAGGTTTATCCCATTTTATGATTGGTTATGAATAATGCCAAACGCGCTGTTTAAACAGGGCGCATTTCCAAAATATCAACAAACATGAACGAGTTCGGATAACGTATTTAATTGATAAAGGAATGTAAATTCAAATTCTGTGGTGTGGGAAAGAAACCCGGATTTTTCCTGAATGATGCGTTTTCCCTGCCGGAAAAAGCGGGTTTCTTTGCCGCTCATCTTTTTATCCTTTACAAAGAATTTCAAATTAATTATCGTGTTCATTGTCACTTTGAGAATGCGCCCGCTTAAATTTGAGTTTGATCTGCTTTGATAAATTATCAAAGCCATATTAACAGAATTGGAAAAACTGTCAAATAAAAAATCAGGAATGTTGTATTAATCAGTTGTCAATTTGCGCTTTTGTACAAAGGCACAAAGAATAAGGTGCTAAAGATAAAAGCGGCACACAGGAAAATTTATGTTCAGGTACTTACTCAAACAATTTGTTTGCATTTTATGATTAAACAGGATACAGCTTGGTTGATTTGCATATACCAAATTTCCAAACCTTATTTGGAATTAATTTGAGATTTGGAGTTTGGTTCCAATATCATAAATTTTTAGAGAAAAGGGACTTTGCAAGATGACTGTTCAAACGCAAAAAAACCGCTGTCAGGAACAATCTGACTCTGGCCCGGAAAGATCGTCTGCGCCTTCCCGGAGTTCCCGATTTTCAGCGTCTTTTTTTATCACCTTTTTTATCATGTTCGGTATCTGGCTGCTCCTTTCCGGGAAGCTTGATGTATTTCATCTTTCACTGGGAGTGATATGCTGTTTTATTGTGGCGTTTGTTTCCAGTGACCTCCTGTTGCCTTCCCCGGAAATAAAGGCAATGCCGGGCCTGTGGTTTCGCTTTATAAAATATATTCCGTGGCTGCTCTATCAGGTCTTTGTCGCCAATATTCATGTGATGTACCTTATATTTCATCCGAGAATGCTGGAACTGATTGATCCCAAGATCATGGAATTCAAAAGCAAGCTTACAAGTGACATGGCACTGGTGACCCTTGCCAACTCCATAACGCTTACCCCCGGAACCATTACCATTTATATATCCATTTACGGGGATGTCACCTTCCATGTCATAGACATAGAATCCGGGAAAACACTGCCGTTTATCATGGAGTCAAGGGTTGCGGAGATATTTCAGGAGTGATGTTGGATGTTTGATGTT
>JAOZLU010000050.1:0-13270 GCA_029934695.1 Desulfobacterales bacterium
AACATCGAACATCAAACATCAAACATCAAACATGGAGATAAATTATGAAATTTAACAAATGGGTTGTCACCCCCCTTGTGCCGGAAGAAGTCTATACAGACCGCCATGAATTATTGGATTATTTTTATGATGCAGCCCTTGAAACCGCGCACCGCCGGACCATGTCAACGGTTCTGCTGGGACAGCGGCGCATGGGCAAAACTGAAATGTTCAAGCGGTTGGTGAACCGGCTTTTCCATGAACAGGATCCAAAAAGCCCCCACGCGGTAATCCCTGTCTATTACAGTTTTCCGGACACCCATATTGACGAACACATATTTGCCAAAGAATATGTGGAAAACTTCATGCGGTATTATGTGGGATTTCTCACTGGGCAGCCGGAAATGGTGACCGAGGCTCCCAAGGAAAATGAACTCCTGTCACTGATAGAGGATTCCAGGTCGCTGTTTCCCTTTGGCAAGATACTCGATCTGATACTCAGATGGCATGATTCCATTGTCAATACTGAGGTTTACCTTTCTCACAAAGATGCCCTGGAAATACCGCGCAGGGTTTCCGACCTGGACGAGTCAAGCATCGTGATGTTTCTGGACGAGTTCCAGAACACCCGGCTTCCCCAGTACGACTTTGACATTGTGGGATTCATGCAGAACGCGGTGGAGTCGCCGACCTGTCCCCATTTTGTGACCGGCTCCGCCATGAGCATCCTGGCAAGGGAGATCATCGGCAGGGGGGCGCTTTTCGGAAGATTCGGCAGCGAGGTCATTGAGCCGATGTCCGGCTACTGGGGAAAGGAGCTTGCCCTCAGGTCCGCCTCATACTACAAAGCGGAAATGCCGGAGGTCATGGCTCCGGTTCTGGCGGAGCGGTGCGGCGGAAATCCCTTTTATATCACCGCGGTGATCAGACAGGCCGTCAGAATGCGGAAACCCCTGTCCGATGAGGAGGCCCTCGGTGAGGTTCTGGCGGTTGACCTCTCATCCGGTTTTATATGGGGCGAGCTGAACGACCAGGTGACGCGCTGGATTCACCGCATCAATGACCAGGGCATCACCAAATGGGTGCTGTACCTGTCCGCACTTGAGGAGAATGAGGAGAAGGACAGGAGAAACCGGCTGAATGTGGAGCGGATACAGAGGGAAATCCAAAAGCGGGAGGGCAGGCGGGTGAGTCTTGAGGACATCCGGGATGTCCTGATAAAGCTGTCCCGGGGGGATCTGGTGGAGTATCTGGAACTGGGCAACTGGTTCCGGCGGGTGAAGGATCCGATCCTTCTCGAATTTCTGAAAGTCTGGGGCAGGATAGAGGTCGAGGGGCATGACCGGAGCCGGGTGCGGGATGAGCTGACTGACGAGTACCGGTCATACAAAGGGAAGGTGAGTGATTACAAGGGGTATTTTGCCGAGGTGTGCATGAGCCAGGTTCTCCTGAGTGCCCAGAACAGGACGCTCCCTGGAAAATTTTTCCATTCCGGAAGCGACATTCAGATGCCGTGGATGTTTCATTATGTGCGTCACCGGGTGCAGCTCGGAGCGGAGGACGATCCCGACATTGACGTGCTCGGCGCGGCAGGGAGTGAGAAATGGGTGTGCCAGAGCAAATGGGTCACAGGCTCGAAAATCGGGATAAGGACACTGAGGGAGCTGATGTCCCAGGCTGACACAGTCAGGAAGGATATGAACCCCAAAGTGATACAGATGTGGATTTTTGCCCATGAGGGACTGACAAAGGAAGGGCTGGCTTATGCTGAAAAGCACGGGATACTGTGGTCTTCGAGAAAGGAGTTTGACGAGCTTCTGGTTCACCTGGGACTGAGGCCACTGCCGGAGTTGTGAGGTTTACAACTGTCGGGGCTGCCATTTCCGCACTCTGCTTTCATATCCTCAGATTATGCGAAAATTTCGCCTGGGGTTGCCATCTGTCCGGATGGCGGAGGCGGGTTCTCAGTTGAATGTCTCGTATGGGATGAAAGTTATGGCAACGCATTTAACAGGCGCGACATGATATTTTTTGTTGACTTTCCGGGCGTGTTGATCATCACTGTGAAACGATACAACTCTCCGTTTTCATTTTCAATATATCCCGCCCTTGTCTTAACCCCGCTGAGGCTTCCTGTTTTGTAAAATTCTCTCCCTTTATGGCGCATGAGGTGGCGGTAAGGCTCAAATGTTTCAAGGAGCTTGTGCATATTTTCTGCGGTGATCCTGTTTTCCCTTGATATCCCGGAGCCTTCGGAAATGCGTATATCTTCGAGTTTCAGAATTTTTTTTGCATAAGCCCCTGCTGCCCGGACCCCTTTTTCCAAGGTTCCGGGCGGACCGTAAGCCTTTATTCCCGAGACGGCAAACACCTGGTTTGCAATAAAATTGTTTGAATATTCAAGGAGTTTTGATATGACCTCCTCCATTGAGAATTTTGAGACATGCCTGAAGACAAGCCTGTCGCTTTCTTTTTCAACCAGACCCAGTCTTATTCTGCCGTCTGATCTGAGCCCCTCTTTTTCCAGAAAATGATGAAACAGATGCCCCGCGTAAAGGGTGGTTTCATCCTGCTCCTGGGAAAATATGATCCTTCCCCGGCTGAGTTTGGATTTTCTTATTTTTTTCAACGCAAACGGCAGGAGAGGTGTCTGGGCTTCTGCACTGATATACGCGCCTTTTTTACGCTTAAAATAAACTGTGTTGAAATTGACGCACAAGGCTCCGTTGGGCGCATCATAGGGATTCAGCGTTGTTGTCACCCCGGGAATGAGGATCGGGTCAAAATAGGAACTGTCCAGGACAATATCTCTGAATCCGTCAATTTTTGTATGAAGTGTCCTGGCAATTTCAGACACAACTTCGGAAATCAGAAGCGGGTCCCCGTATCCCTTTATTTTCAGATTTGAATTTTTATCCATGTAAAATTCAGTTGCAAATCTGAAATCCGGGCTCAGGTAATGCAGCGACATCAGGGATGTGAATATTTTCAGGATGGAAGCGGGGATCAGTTTTTTGCCGGCATTTTTGGAAAGAAGGACCCTGCCGTCAGGAGCCGCAACCAGTATGGCATCCTGGTTTCCGATGAGTTTCCTGATATTGCCCAGTTTTCCGGCATGGGCATTTTCCATCCTTATTATAAGGCACGAGAGGACAAAACATACAATGCAATATTTGCTGAGATTATTTTTCATCTGCTTTCCACTATCAGCGTCACTGGCCCGTCGTTGATTAATGACACATCCATCATGGCACGGAACTGGCCGGTCTGAACCTGAATCCCTTTTTGTTTCACCTGCCTGACAAAATATTCGTAAAGCACATTGGCCTCATCCGGTCCGGCAGCGTTTATGTATGACGGTCGCCGCCCCTTCCGGCAGTCTCCCAGCAGGGTGAACTGGGATACAACCAGCATTTCTGCCCATGCTTCAAGCAATGACCTGTTCATTTTCCCAGTTTCATCTTCAAACACTCTGAGATTTACGATTTTGTCTGCAAGGTAATCGGCTTCTTTGACGGTATCTTCTTTTGCCACGCCGAGAAGAACCATGAGTCCCCTGCCGATTCTGCCGATGATTTTGTTATCCACTGCCACAGAACTTTCTTTCACTCTTTGTATAACTGCACGCATAATCACCTTCTTTTTACAGGAGTGCTGAAATGAAATTTTAGCCCTTACCTTATGTACGGTGCTAAAATTTCATTTCAGCACTCCCTTATCCTTAATGTACGGTGCTAAAATTCACCATTCATAATTCAGATTCCCAAGCCCCGAAGCCTGTCATCCTTTGCAAGACGCTCACGGATGCCCTTGCCAATCTGATAAGTGCGGCTGAAATCCGACCAGAATTCCCTGTCTTTTTCTTTCCAATCTGGACCAAATCGCTCATCAAAATAATCTCCCATCTTGTCGAACAGGAGTTTCCACGGCGGATCACCTTGTTCATAAGCTCTGAAAATCTCTCCTAAAAATTCGTCCAAATCAGCAAGTTTCTCCTTTGGGAGATAGGAAATTGCCCCTTTGCGGACAGATTCCATAAGCGTTTCCGGACTGATTGCGTGTGCTGTGAGCATGACCGCGGGAATATTCCGTTCAGTTGCTTCTTCCAACAACTGAAGCCCGTTGACACCCATAATATCCAAAATTGCCAAGTCATATCGGTTCTTTTTGATTTTCTGGGATGCGCTTTCATAGTCACGCGCCGAGTCAATACGTGCCTCATCCAAAATATCTTCAATCGTTTCCAAAATATCTGCTTCATCATCCACAGCCAGAATATATTTCCTTTTGAGATAAGATTCCGTTTCTGTCATTTATTGTCCTCCTCTGTAAATCCAATTATATGTAATGATTTCGTTTGTGCGTTTGTCAAGGTGGGTTGCGGGTTTCGTTTTTTACTGCGTAAAAAATCGAAATCCTCCACCCACCCTACAATCCGGGATTTTCTTATGTGCGTATGTCATCGGCGGGCCGATGTCATGGGACGCTTCTTATATACATTATACATTGGGCATTCATTATTTCTGAAATTTTTATCAGGAATCTGACCGGATGTCAACCCTGAAAATTCAAATTTTCAACCTGACCGTATTCCAGTTTCAGATCAGCGACATGAAAGCAGCAATCATCATGAAGGAACAGCGATCATGGTTTTTTCCCTGCGCCTTGAAGGACATCAGCAGGTTTTCATAAAAGGATTCTTGCCGTTTCTGTCGGTGACACAGACAATCTCGCCAGTCCGGAATGAGAGGGGCATGGGCCTTACGGAACACGGATATCGCAGACAAAGTCCTTGTGCCGGGAATCCATTTTTGGCAACCTGCTGACTTTTAAATATAAGCAAAAAATACGCCAGGCCCTTCATGCTATTCTCCTGAATATTCACTTGACATCCATTACTCAGTTGACTATATACAGCTTCAACAACATGCCGTGCTTTCAAAAAAGGCTGACAAACAGTCTTTTGAGAAAGTTCAGAAAAGGGGGGCGCAGTGATTCACTGTCCTGATCCTAAAGGGATAACCATTGAGATCAGACGATGCGGAAAATAATTTTTGCACTTTTTTTGGAGGAATTATGAATACAGATGTCAGATATTTACCTGCTGAATTTTACACTCATTTTAAAATATTTCACGAACTGATGGCAATTAAAATCCGGGAAATACTGCTGGTTTCCAGCCCTTATGATGCCTTCATCGTGGAGGAAGATGAGAGTCTTGCTTCAAGAATTATCAATGAATACAGTGGACTGAACCTGAGTCTTCCTCCCAGAGTGATCCGGACTTCCTCGGCAAATGAAGCCCTGACACTTTTGGGCGAAAAAGAATTCGACATGGTGATCACCATGCCGCACTTGGATGAAATGGACCCTTTCTCTCTGGGGCTGAAAATAAAGGAGATAAATAAGGACCTGCCGGTGATTCTTCTGACGCACAGCTTCCAAGGAATTTCTCCACTTTTGGAAAGCAAAGATTGTTCGGGAATTGACGACATCTTTATCTGGTCCGGCAATTCCGACCTGCTTCTGGCTCTGGTCAAAAATGCGGAAGACCGTCTCAATATTGAGCGGGACACCCGGAAAGCCAAAGTCCGGGTACTGATCCTGGTCGAAGATAATCCGGTGTACAGGTCGTCTTTTCTGCCGCTTATCTATAAAGAAGTCGTAAAGCAGACTCAGAAAGTTCTGGGAGAGGGTCTTAACGAAGAACATCGGCTCCTCAAAATGCGGGCCAGACCCAAAGTGCTTCTGGCTGAAAATTACGAGGAAGCCATGGCGTTTTACGAAAAATACAGTGAGTTTCTTTTTGGCATCATATCAGATACCCGTTTTCCGAAAAACGGCAAAATGCAGGCGGACGCGGGCGTTGATTTTCTTTCCCGGGTCAAGAAGGATATTCCCGATATTCCTCTTCTCCTGATGAGTTCGGAATCGGAAAACAGGGAAAAAGCAACGCAGATTCCAGTGATGTTTCTTGACAAAAACTCCCCGAATTTCCTGAGAGAAATACACGATTTTTTCCTGAATCATCTGGGATTCGGAGATTTTGTTTTCCGTATGCCGGACGGCAGAAAGATTGGCCGTGCGAAAAGCCTCCGTATGCTTGAAGAAAAACTTTCCCAGATACCGGATGAATGTCTTTTGTATCATGGGGAACGCAATCATTTTTCCAACTGGATCATGGGGCGGTCCGAAATTATTCTTGCCTCGGCATTCCGCAAGGTTCAGACATCTGAATTCAGCAGTGCGGATGAGGTCCGTCACTACCTCATTTCCAACATCCGTAACCTGCGTAAACTGCGGCAAAAAGGAGTGATCGCCCAGTTCAGTCTCAATAATTTTGATGCGGATGTTATGGATTTTGTCAAAATCGGCAACGGCTCCCTGGGAGGCAAGGCCCGGGGGCTGGCCTTTACATCAGCCCTGCTTCGTCAGAATCCGGAGTTTTATGAAAA
The DNA here is from genome assembly GCA_029934695.1 of Desulfobacterales bacterium. Lineage (GTDB taxonomy): Bacteria > Desulfobacterota > Desulfobacteria > Desulfobacterales > 4be13 > JAOZLU01. Next base: position 6,435 of record JAOZLU010000050.1, read on the forward strand.
ATATTCGGAAATCAACATTAAAATTCCCAAGACCCTGGTAGTCGCCACCGACGGGTTTGAGTTTTTCATCACCCGGAACAATCTCCGGCACCTTGCCGGTAACGGATTCACAGATCAGGAAGTCAGGGAAAGCTTTTTAAAAGCAAAGATGCCGAGGCGGCTGGTGAAACATCTTGAAATTTTTCTGAGACAGGTCAGCTATCCGCTGTCTGTCCGTTCCTCCAGTCTGCTGGAAGATGCCCAGTTCCAGCCTTATGCCGGGCTTTACGAAACCTACATGATTCCCAACAACCATCCTGACTTTTCCACGCGGCTTGAGGATCTCCTTACCGCCATAAAGCTGGTGTATGCTTCCACCTATTATGAAGGGCCCAAGGCGTTTTCCAAAAATATTTCAAGCCAGCCCCAGGAAGAGGCAATGGCCGTAATTATCCAGGAACTGGCCGGAGGTGAATACGGAGACTGGTTTTATCCCTCGATTTCCGGCGTGGCCCAGTCCCATAATTTTTATCCGGTTTCCCGCATGAAACCTGAAGAAGGGATTGCCCACATTGCCCTGGGAATGGGCAAGACGGTTGTGGAAGGGGAAAAGACGTTACGCTTTTGTCCCAAATATCCGAACATCATGCCCCAGTTCTCCACTGTGGATGATATCCTGGCAAACGCGCCGCGTTATTTTTACGCATTGAGAATTAAAGGTTATTCTGAGCATCCCGACTTTACGAAAGATTCCAACCTGGAAAAAAGAGAGACAAATGAGGCTGAAACGGAATTTCCCATGCTGGCCCTCGCCAGTACATACATCCCTGAGGAGCATCGCATCCGGGACACGGCGTATATGCCAGGTCCCAAGATTTTAACATTTGCGCCGATACTCAAATACAATATTTTCCCTTTGCCTGGGCTGCTGAACGATTTGCTGGAACTGGGCCGCAAGGGTATGGGATGTCCCGTGGAAATAGAATTTTCAGTGAATCTGACTCCCGACAAAGCACGGAAAAACGATTTCTTTTTCCTCCAGATGCGGCCCATGGTTGCGGATGAGGAACGTCTCAAAGTGCAGATCTGCGATGAAGAGATTGATAATGCATTCTGCTGTTCCATGCAGGCTCTTGGAAACGGAAAGAGTGAGGATATTGCGGATATTGTCTATGTCAAGCCGGACGACTTCAGAGCGGAATCAACCATGCAGATGGCAAAGGAGATCGGACAGATCAACGCGAGCCTGCTTAAAGAAAAACGTCCGTATCTTCTGGCAGGTCCCGGAAGATGGGGGTCTTCTGACCGATGGCTCGGCATTCCGGTTCAGTGGCAGCATATCTCCGGTGTGGGTGCCATTATTGAACTCAGAAACGATAAACTCAGGGCTGATCCGTCTCAGGGGTCCCATTTTTTCCAAAATATCACCTCACTGGGGATTCATTATATTACGATTACCGAAGGCTCGGAAGATTTTTTTGACTGGGAGTGGCTCAGTTCCTTCCCTGCTGTTCAGGAAACAACTTTTATACGGCATGTTCAACTGGACAAGCCGTTTACTCTTAAAATTGATGGGCGGAATGCCCGGTGCGTGATGATTTGGAACTGATGCTCCGGGAAAATAAACTTGGGATCAGCTTGGCTTGGAGGTTCCTCGGCGGGGCCGCCCAGTTTGGATTGTTCGGATCGGTAAATAAGGCAGCAGCCCTGCCGTATGCGTTCCCAGGCGGAAGCCCGGGAACGAAATTGCTTATCTGATAGCCGCATGATATTTCTGGAGAGACCTGACTTTGGGCTTTCCTTTTCTTCGTGCGCCAATACCTCTCGCAGCGGCCAGGGCACCGGCCGGTGTCGTGATATTGGGAACTTTGTATTTGATCCCGGCTTTGCGGATGTAGGAATCATCTTCCTTACTCTGCTTTCCAGTAGGAGTGTTGACCACCAACTGAATCTCTCCGTTTTTAATCGCATCCACAATGTCGGGCCTGCCATACCCTAATTTTCTGACCACTTGGGACTCAATGCCGTTCTCTGCAAAAAACTGATTCGTCCCCTTTGTCGCCAGAATTTTGAAATCCATTTCTCTGAAAAGTCTGGCAGGTTCCAGAATGCTGGGTTTGTCCGCGTCTGTGACGGTGATCAGAACGCTTCCCTCAAGGGGCAGAGGCGACTGAATGGCCTCCTGAGATTTGAAAAATGCCCGGCCAAAAGAAAGGGAAAGTCCCAGAACCTCGCCGGTGGATCGCATCTCCGGCCCCAGGATCGGATCTACTTCGGGGAACATATTAAACGGAAAAACCGACTCTTTTACACCGAAATGCGGGATATGCTTATGCTCAAGCCCGAGTTCCGATATCTTTCTGCCGAGCATTATCTGTGTGGCAAGCCGGGCCATTGAGATATTGCAGACCTTGGAAACAATGGGCACCGTGCGCGAAGCTCTGGGATTGGCTTCGAGGATATAAACCGTATCCTCAAAGATTGCAAACTGAATATTCATCAGCCCCACCACATTGAGTTCAATGGCGATTTTCCGGGTGTAGTCAGAGATGGTTTCAATATGCCTCAGCGATGTGCTGACAGGAGGAATCACACACGCGGAATCGCCGGAATGCACTCCCGCCAGTTCAATATGCTCCATTACTGCGGGAACAAAGGCATCTGTTCCGTCAGCAATGGCATCCGCCTCAGCCTCAATCGCGTATTCCAGGAATTTATCAATCAGAATCGGTCTTTCAGGGGAGACATCCACCGCTGCTGTCATGTAATGTTCAAGCATCTCCTCATCCAGAACAACCATCATGGCGCGTCCGCCCAGAACATAAGAGGGGCGAACCATCAGGGGATAGCCGATTTCCTTTGCAACACCCAAAGCCTCCGTCAGAGTGCTGGCCATTCCGGATTTGGGTTGCGGAATTCCCAGTTTGTGCATGATCTTGCGGAAACGGTCCCGGTCTTCTGCCAAGTCAATGGTGTCGGGGGATGTGCCCAGAATATTGACACCGGCCTCAGCCAGCTCGCTGGCGATATTTAACGGTGTCTGTCCGCCAAACTGAACAATGACACCTTCGGGCTTCTCATTCTCATAGATGCTCAGAACATCTTCAACCGTGAGCGGCTCAAAATACAGCTTGTCCGAGGTGTCGTAATCTGTGGAAACAGTTTCAGGATTGCAGTTGACCATGATGGATTCATATCCTGCATCCCGGATGGCATAAGCCGCATGAACACAGCAGTAGTCAAACTCAATGCCCTGTCCGATCCGGTTGGGGCCGCCCCCGAGAACCATGATCTTTTTCCGGTCACTCACCTCCACTTTGTCAGGCGCATTGTAGGTGGAAAAATAATAGGCCGCATTTTCCACGCCGCTCACCGGAACCGGCTCCCATGCCTGTGTGAGTCCCAGGGATATCCGTTTTTCACGAATATCTTTTTCCGGGATAGCAAGACGCTGGGAAAGATATTTGTCGGCAAAACCGTCTTTCTTTGCCTGAATAAGCAGGTCATCAGGAATCATCTGCCCTTTGTATTTCAGGATTTCTTCTTCCAGTTCCACGAGTTCCCGCATCTGCTCAATAAACCAGGGTTTGATATGCGTTTTTTCATAAAGTTCCTGAACATCGGCCCCTTTTCGCAGGGCTTCGTACATGAGAAACTGGCGCTCGCTGGTGGGGAAGTTCAGCATGTCCATCAGTTCGTCCAGGGATTTCTCGTTGAAATCTTTGGCAAATCCCAGGCCATAGCGGTTGATCTCAAGAGAACGGATGGCTTTCTGAATGGCTTCCTTGTAATTTTTGCCGATGCTCATGGCCTCGCCGACTGCGCGCATCTGGGTGCCCAGTTTGTCTTCAACATCTTCAAATTTTTCAAACGCCCATCGGGCAAATTTTACAACCACATAATCCCCGGATGGAGTGTATTTTTCAAGGGTTCCGTCTCTCCAGTAAGGGATTTCATCCATTGTCAGCCCGCCCGCGAGGAGCGAAGAGACAAGTGCTATGGGAAAACCGGTGGCCTTGGATGCCAGGGCTGAGGAGCGTGAGGTTCTCGGGTTTATTTCAATAACCACCACTTTGTCTGTTTTGGGATTGTATGCAAACTGGACATTGGTGCCGCCGATCACCTCAATGGCTTCCACAATGTCATAGGAGTATTTCTGGAGACGTTCCTGCAATTCAGGCGAGATGGTCAGCATGGGGGCTGTGCAAAAGGAATCCCCTGTATGGACGCCCATAGCGTCCACGTTTTCGATGAAGCAGACCGTGACTTTATGGTTCTTTGCATCGCGGACCACCTCCAGTTCAAGTTCCTCCCATCCCAAAACCGATTCTTCCACAAGAATCTGATTCACAAGACTTGCGGAAATTCCCCGTGCACCAATGGTGCGGAGTTCCTCAACATTATAAACCAGGCCGCCGCCGGTTCCGCCCATGGTGTACGCGGGACGAATGACCACGGGATAGCCGAATTCTTCTGCAATTTTCTCCGCATCTTCCACTGTGTTGACGGTTTTGCCTTTGGGCATCTCAATGCCGAGGCGTTCCATGGTATTCTTAAAGGCGGTCCGGTCCTCCCCGCGCTCAATGGCATCCATACTCACGCCAATGATCTTGACGTCGTATTTTTCCAGCACTCCGGCTTTTGCCAGTTCAGAGGAGATATTCAGGGCGGATTGTCCTCCGAGGTTTGGCAGCAGGGCATCAGGGCGCTCCGCCGCAATAATTTCCGTCAGCACCTTGATATTGAGCGGCTCGATGTATGTCACATCGGCCGTTCCGGGGTCAGTCATAATCGTGGCCGGGTTTGAATTTACAAGCACGATTTCATAGCCTAATGACCGCAGGGCCTTGCATGCCTGTGTGCCGGAATAATCAAATTCACAGGCCTGGCCGATGATGATGGGGCCTGAGCCGATGATAAGCACTTTGTTAATGTCGTTTCGTTTGGGCATCGTTATCCTTTCTTTTCAGATGTTGGGGAGTCGGAGAAATGTATGCAAAAATTCCGCTCCGTTTCACTCCGCTCCATTTTTGCACTTCTTTTGCGATAGACAATTCGCTACTCTCCGATACGCAATATATCCGTACCTTCCGGGATGAGGAAATTGAACAGGGAGGCATCCAGGTTCTGATCAAACTGGAAATCCTTCATTTCGATTGCATTTTCATCCCCGTAAGAATTGTAGGTGACGATTTTGGCAATATCAAATGTATTTCTTGAAATGAACAATAAGACATAATCTATATCATATTTTTTCTTTTTGGGAAAAAGCTTCAGAATATGGTGTTCATCGTCGTCTTTTTCGAGGGTGACGTTGAAATTTTTTCTGACGAGCCGTATATCCGTAAGGAAGCTGGCTCCTTTTCCGTCTCCGAAATATTCGGGGGCTTTGCCTTTCATCACCTGATTATCCTCGGGTCTGTACAGCCATAATTCATTGCCGTCTGTAATGATAATCTGCTTTTCAGGCGATTCATATTCCCATCGCATCAGGCGGGGACGTTTGACAAACACTTTTCCGATGGCGGTATCCGTTATATCCATGGCCTTCAGAGTTGATTTCTGATCGAAACGGGCCGTAAACCCCGGACCGGCATAACGCTTTTCAATCCTGTCCACAATGGTATCCAAAGACGGAGGGATATCCTCTGTGGCCAGAGAGGTTGGCGGAGAAGTGCTTTCCTTCGCGGGCAAGGGATTCGGGGAAGGTTCCTCACAGAAAACTGCCTGTGAGTTAAAAAAAGTGAGGGCGCAAAAAAAGAACAGCATTGTTTTAAATTTCATTTTCAAATCTCCTTAAATTGGCGGATTTCGCCGTTTTCCAGATAATCGTCGTGATTTCCGATAGTTGTAACCTCCTGAAATTACTGACGCTGACATTTTCCGGGTCAGCAGTTTCCATCTGCACGGATGACCTCGCCGGACGGGGTTTGCAACCCCGTCCGCAATGTTTGCCGATTACTGACCAGTGAATGTTTCGGACGGGAGTCAGGCTCTTATTACATTTTCTTTCATTGTTTCCACAAAAATACCAAGTATTTTATTCACCTGACTTATCAGATATTCATCGAAATCCACAAGCACACTCCCGGATTCATATTTGAGAAATTTCCAGTTGCTTCCGGTTGTCACGACTCCGAGTATGTAAGACGCTTCAGCCGAATTCCTCTCATTGAATATTTTGGCTGCAATCATTTCGGCGATACACTGGGCATATCCGGTTCTGATAGTTTCATTTTTTGCCTCAACGATACATACAATCGGAAATTCGAGAAACACCTGATTGGGAGAACTGCTCATAATGAAATCGCAGTATCCGGTTAAGCCGAGTGTCTCATCAACATTAAAATCTGTTCCCGAAAATAAGCTGACTTTTCTGTTCAGTATTCTTCTGACTTCCACCAGAACGGGACAGATAATCAGTTCAGAACGGGCCTTTTCTGTGTTGATATTTAAAGCTAACGAGGTGTTATCTTTTAATATTTCAGTTAATATATGACCCGCTTCAGCTTCGTCTGTCTCAGAAAAAAGGGGGTCTCCTGATATAATCGGTATATTGAATTTATCCTTAATATTTTCAATGGTTTTAAAATCACTGTAGGACATTTTTTATCTCCTGATCTCGTTCCCATGCTTCGCGTCACTGCCATTAATATCTGAAAGACCGCCCGCTTCCCCTGTTGCCCGGTTCGGATTGGCAAATCCGAGCCTCATTTCTGCCGGATTTGGCAATCCGCCAGGAGCAAGTTTGGGAGACTGCCCGGTTCCCCTGCTGCCCGGTTCGGATTGGCAAATCCGAGCTTCATTTCTGCCGGATTTGGCAATCCGCCAGGAGCAAGTTTGGGAGACTGCCCGGT
>JAOZLU010000050.1:13370-20023 GCA_029934695.1 Desulfobacterales bacterium
TCCTCTGTTGCTCGGCTCCCATTGAAACTCCCGCCAGTCTCGTGAGTTACGATGCAGAACTTGAAGCCAGATGAACACTTGCTGGTTGCTAATTGTCAGTTCTATACAGATTGCCAAAAAAGAACGCCTGATTTCTTTGTAAACATAGCGATCCACGCGCGTATATCGGGCAGTTTCATTTTCAAATAGTAAAAAATGCTTTTAATACACTCCGACAGGATTGTCAAGTAAAACAAGGATGGACAGGCAACTGTTGAAAAATTATCTTATCACATCACAGAAGCATTTTCAGATTGATTCTGAATAATCCAATATTTTTCTTGAAAAATTGAGTTTAAAGCTATACGATCCTTCCCTGATGCATTCAGCATGACCCCGCTGACCTGATTGTCAGCTCCGTTTTTCATCAGTGAAAAACAGGAGTCCGTTAATCCAATATTTTTCATAAAAAGATGCTGTGTACGGGTTCCTGCCTGCATGTTTTTTTCCCCTGTACTCAGAAAAACATAGAGAAAATATTGGAATGACAGGGAAAAAATTGGAATAACATAAAAAGTTGTAAATAGCGTATAAATAAAGGAGTTATTAAAGGAGTTATTATGGAAAAAGCTGTTGATCTGCCGGGTATTTTAAGAGTTGTCAAGCCGGAGCCGCTAAAGGGCAAAGATTTTGATAATTTCTTTGTGGAGACCGACAAGGCACGGGGCGACAAGGCTGCCAAGTATCTGGAAAACTATTTTAAAGCCAATCGGGATGAAGACCCTCAGAAGGTGCTGTTTATGGGACACAGGGGATCAGGAAAATCCACGGAACTTTATCGTCTCAGCACCTATCTCGGCGACGCATTCAGGGTGATCAATTTTTCCATCCGCGATGAAATTGATATTACCGACATGCAGTATCTTGACCTGATTTTCGTCATACTCAACCGACTTTATGAGGAAGTCAGAGATGAGGTTGACATTCATGAAAGTGTGCTGAAAAATTTGAGCAGCTACTGGCATGATGAAAAATTCATGGAAACCATAGCCGTTCAGAAGGCAGAAGTCCAGACATCCGTGGAAGCGTCTGTCGGGTTTTTGAATGCCATCCGGGCAAGGGTAAAAGGTATTCTCAGCACCGGCAGAGAATCCAAAGAGGTGGTCCGAAAATTCATCGAACCCCGTTTAAGCCAGCTTATCACGGGAATCAATGATTTCCTTGATGATATCAGCCTGAAATATAAGGCAAAAGGCAAGGTGCTGCTACTCATTGTTGAGGATTTGGACAAACTGGATATTTCCGTTGCTGAGGAGTTGTTTCTCAAGCATAAAAATATCCTCACCATGTTCCATCTTCATATCATCTACACCTTTCCCATTTTTCTGCATTATTCAACACATTTCAGTGAAATCAGCAGTGGGTTTCATGATTACAGGATGCTCAGTATGATCAAGGTGAATAATAAAGACGGAACCAGGCATGACGACGGCAGAGCTATTTTCCGGGGGATTGCGGAAAAACGGGTTGCCCCGGGGCTGATTGAGCCTGCCGCGCTGGAATTTCTCATCGAAAAATCTGGTGGTGCATTGCGCCATTTGTTCGATATGATGAAGAATGCGACCTTGGATGTTCTCAGCGAGGACGGACCGGCAGTGAATCTTTCCGCTGCGGAGCATGCGTATCTCCGATTTCGGAGCAGTTTTGAAAGAACGGTGGGGAAAAAACATCTGGACACCTTGAAAGATGTTTATGAAAGCCGGGACAGGAAGCCTTCGGCAGATGAGAATTTGCAGGAGATGCTCAATGCAATGGCTGTGATTGAATATAACGGGGACCGATGGTGCGGACTTCATCCCGCGGTGGAAGATATATTGAAGGAGAGAAACCTCATTGGAGAATGCAGATAAAACACTGGACAAAGCTGCAATCTACCTTGAACATGCAGATTCCGGATTTGTCATTATCGAAGCCAATGCGCCTGTTTTGCAGCAACAAGCAGCAGCATATCTCACTGGGAAGGTGTCTTCAAAGAAAATTCTGGCAATTGATCTGAAGACTGCCCCGCGGGATGCCACCCATCTCTCGGTTATCCGGCAGAAGGCTTCTGAAAACCCGGATGTGTCCGTGTTTCTGATTCTGAATTTTCATACTCTTGCAGACCGCATTGAAACCAAAGAAATCGGGCTGGTTCGGGATCTGAATTTCAGCCGTGAACCTTACGCCAGCCTGAATAAGATTCTGGTGTTTTTTCTGCCCTCTTTTTTTGTTGATCTGCTTATCCGTCATGCCAGGGATTTTTATGATTATGTACCAATAAAATTTGAACTGGTATCAGAGGATTCCGGCGCGCTGATATGGCAGAACAAACCCACGGATACAGCAGATGAGATATTCCTGGGAAACCGGATTTTATTTCTCCGAGATATGATAAACTCCGGGGAACTGTCTGAAGGTAAAAAAGCTGAAAAGCTCTTTGAACTTGCCAAAAGCCATGGAAAATTATACCAGCACGACGAGGCTATTCAGAGGTATCAGCAGGCACTGGTTTTTTATCAGAAATTGAAGGACAGACGCGGGGAAGCATTAGCCCTCAAGGGGATCGGTTTAATTCATTTTAGCCGTAGCGAATATGAAACAGCGATGGAGTATTTGAAGCAAGCCCTGAGCATCTGTCAGGAGATCAGGGATCAGGTGGGCGAGAGTACAATCCTCAGTAACATCTCTCTAATTTTCAAAGCCCGCGGCGAATATGACACAGCGCTGGAGTATCTGAAGCAATCTCTGAATATTGCTGGAGAAATCGGGGATCGGGTGAGCGAGGGCCTCAGTAACATCTCTTTAATTTATCAAGCCCGCGGCGAATATGAAACAGCGTTGGAGTATCTGAAGCAGTCCCTGAGCATCCGACGGGAGATCGGGGATCGGGCGGGCGAGGGCGCAACTCTCAATAACATCGCCCTGATTTATCGAACTTGGGGTAAATATGAAAAAGGGTTGGAGTATCTGGAACAATCTCTGAGCATTGCTAAGGAGATAGAGAATCGAGCGGGCGAGGCCGCAACCCTTAATAACATTTCTCAAATTTATCAAGCCCGGGGTGATTATGAGACAGCGATGGAGTATCTGAAGCAGTCCCTGAGCATCGGACGAGAACTCGGAGATCGGGCGGGGCTGTGCATTACGCTTATCAATATGGGGAATATCCATTGGACAAAAGAAGAAAAAGATCAGGCCATGTCTGAATGGAGAGAGGCGTATCAAATCGCCAGAGAGATCGGTCATGCTCAGGCTTTGGCAAAATTGGATGAACTGGCAAAGCAGTTGGGCGGCAAGGATTTGACGTTCATATTTCCGCGCCCACGATAGTGATATTGTCCGATCCGCCTGCTTCAAGGGCCGCATCCAACAGTGCCCGGAGTTTTTTTTCGAGGCTCTGGTTTGACTGGATCATCGAAATCATCACATTAGGGGGAACTTCCCCGGTTTCAAGGATCGAATCCATCATGTCCTCAAATTTATGCTCCCAGCTCTGTTCCGTTTTCATGATTGAAACAATCGCATCAGGGGAAATTCCTCCGTACAGGCCATCTGAGCAGATAAAGACGGTATCTCCGGGTTTGACTTTGAAATGGCCTGCTTCCGGTTCGCATTTTTTGCAGCCGACGCATCTGAGAAGCAGATTTTTCATGGGATGTTTTCTGGCTTCTTCTTCAGTAATCCTGTTTTTTTTCATAAGCATGCCGGGAACCGTATGGTCATTGGTTATCGGAAGAAGGTCCCCGTCCCGGAACAGATAAATCCTGCTGTCACCCACATGAGCCCAGCGGACGAGATTTCCTCTGATATATGCCACGCTCAGGGTGGTGCCCATGCCGCTCAGTGCCGGATTCTTTTTAACGGCTTTGAAAATTTCAGAGTGTCCTGCCTCAATCAGCCCAACAAGCTGGGATTCAGCATCCTGCAATGACTGATCGTAATTTTCCAAACTCCTGATGGCTATGCGTGAAGCCACCTTTCCGCCTGTTTGCCCTCCCATGCCGTCTGCCACTGCCAAAAGGCAGGTGCTATCTGAAAATTCTTTTATAAGAGAATGGTCTTCGTTGTTTTTTCGTTTATAGCCGGGATGGGTAAGGGCAAATATTTCCATGAAATCTCCGATGATCAGGTGAAAACACTTTCTTTTGTTTTTAAATTCCCGTCGGTGAAAAGTTCAAACTAAAATGCCTGCAACCGTCTGAAACTGTTCAACGGGAAATGTCGGTCCAAACTTTTCACTGTAGGGTTCAGATTATCATCTGAAAAAGGATGTTAAAACAACAAAAATCCCAAAAGCTGTCGTCTGAATTTCATTTTTGTACAGGAACTTATAAAACTGACTTTTAATCATGAAATTATATGAGTGTAACCAAAATGGAAACAGTTTGCAAAATTGTTCTGCAAGGAAAAAAGTCCTTCTTTTGTTCTTTATATTACACAAAATTCATCCCTGCGAAAGCAGGAATCCGCTGCCTGACCAGCCATAATTTATCATAACATATTGAAATCATTGAAAGGTATATCCCCCTGACAGATGATTTAAATAAATAATTCCAAAATATTACATGCTTTTGACTGCTTTTCACTATCAAGCATTCAAATTAACAAAGACTGAACATTATCACTTGACGGGATTAAATATTGCTGTCATATTATAGCTGTATTGTAGCTGTAATATGAAAAACAATTGATATTCAAATAAAGATTGACATCCGTTCCAAGTTGGAAAAAGAACGGGTAAAAAAAATTAAATGAGCGTAACAAGGAGGTGGAAAGTGGAAAGTGGAAAGCTTCCGGCTTTGACTTTTGACTTTCCACTTTTTACCTGTTTGCAGACAGGGAATGGGAGTGAACAATGAAACCTTATTTTGAGAAAATGACAGAATTTGGCCGTGAACTTACTGAGGGTCAAATCAAAAGCACCGAAGAAAATGTTAAAAATATCAAAGAGGTGGAAGCCGGGATAAGGGCGGAGGTTGAAAAGGTCAAAAACGCGGGGATGCCTGAAGAGAAGGTCAATGCAAGGGGGCAGATGACAATATGGCAGCGACTCAGATATCTGGTTGATCCGGGAACCTGGTGCCCGTTGCATACCATTTATAATCCCGAAGATAATCCCGAGGGAACAAACAATGTGATTGACGGTCTGGGCAAAATTTCTGGCAAATGGGCGGTGATCATCGGTTTTGACAACAAGGTTGTGGCTGGGGCCTGGCTTCCCGGACAGTATGAAAATATTCTGATGGCAACGGATCTTTCAAAACGCATGAACATCCCCCTGGTATGGCTTGTCAATTGCAGCGGGGTCCAACTGACGACACAGGAAAAATTTTACGGTGCCCGCCGCGGGGGAGGCACCACATTCTTCAGACATGCCGAGCTTCAGACCATGGGGATTCCGATACTTGCCGGTATTTATGGCACTAATCCCGCTGGCGGGGGATATCAGGGGATCAGCCCCACCGTCCTTTTTGCCCACAAAAACTGTAATATTGCCGTGGGCGGCGGCGGTATTATGAGCGGCATGTCACCCAAGGGACATTTTGATGTCGATGGAGCGGAATCGCTTATCGAAGCGGCAAAACAGTTTAAAGCCGAACCCCCGGGTTCCGTAAAGATTCATTATGATTCAACCGGCTTTTTCAGGTATGTTTATGAGGAAGAGACAGGTCTGCTGGACGGACTGAAAGATTATATGAAGGATATGCCCGCGTATCATCCAAAATTTTTCCGCGTGGCTGAACCCAAACCCCCGAGATTTTCCTCAGATGATCTTTACCGGCTGATACCTTTCAATCAGAAGCAGATGTACAATTTTGACGAGGTGCTGTCGCGCCTTGTGGATGGCAGCGAACACATGGAGTTTCATCCTGATCGCGGGCCTGAGATTTATACTGGCCTGTGCAAAATTGACGGATTCCTTGTGGGCTGTATCGGCAACCGCCAAGGCTTTCTGGGTGAGGATTATCCTGAATACGCGGACTACCCGGGGATCGGCGGGAAGCTTTACCGGCAGGGGCTGATAAAGATGAGCGAATTCGTTACCCTCTGCGGTCGGGACAGGATACCGGTGGTATGGTTTCAGGATACCAGCGGGATTGACGTGGGGGATATCGCTGAAAAGGCCGAACTGCTTGGGTTGGGACAATCTCTGATATATTCGATCCAGCAGACGGGTGTTCCCATGATGCTGCTTCTTCTGAGAAAGGGAACAGCGGCTGCCCACTATGTCATGGGCGGGCCTGTGGCCAACAGGCACAATGCTTTTACTCTGGGAATTCCGACTTCCGAAATATATGTGATGCATGGCGAGACTGCCGCTGCCGCAACCTATTCCCGCAGACTGGTGAAAGAAAAGAACGCCGGGAATCCTCTGGAACCGGTGATTGACAAGATGAACCAGTTGGCTCAGGAATATCATGACAACTCAAGGCCCACTTACTGTGCAAAGCATGGATTGGTGGATGAAGTGGTGCCGATGGGCGAAATCAGGAAATATCTGATGGCCTTTGCAGGGACGGCTTATCAGAATCCCAAATCCATCTGCGCCCATCATCAGATGATACTGCCTCGGATCATCAGGGGATAGAGGACGTGAAACATTGCGGACGGGGTTGCAAACCCCGTCCGGCAAC
>JAOZLU010000050.1:20123-21330 GCA_029934695.1 Desulfobacterales bacterium
CCCCGTCCGGCAACATTTAAGACGGGGGTTGCAAACCCCGGATAATATTACCGTGCGGCCAGCAGGCGATCCAGCTTGGATTTCAGTTGCATCCCGATCAAGTCCATTCTTCCCAGCTTACCCCGTTCACGTCCCAGGTTAATAGTGGCTTCGATCATATTTTTGGGCACTTTGGGCTGATCAGGTTCAGGTTTGCGGGCCAGTGTAAGAGATTTTGTGGGGCAGGTGGAGACGCACAGGCCGCAACCGATACACCGGTTTACATCCAGAACCACCTTTTCGTCCTCCAGCCGGAGGGCATCCATCTGGCAGCGTTTTTCGCAGACACCACAGCCATTGCAGCTCTCAGGTTCGGCCGCGGCCACAAAGGGACTGGAAACCAGGCTTGCCGGATGAGGCTGCTGTCTGATGTTCCTGAGTACTCCGCAGCAGCAACCGCAGCAGCAGCAAATATTCACAATTTTCTTGCAATTGCCAGGTTGCAGCACCAGTCCGGCCTTGTCGGCTTTTTTGAGGATATCCAGAACCTCCTGCTGCTCAATAAGCCGGCCAAGTCCGTTGTGCTGATAGTAGTCTGCTCCGAATCCGAAAACAAGGCAGGTTTCCTCAGGCTTATCACACCCCTCGCCTGCCATGGTGCATTCCCGCCGGCAGATGCAGGGGGCCACCAAAGCCTTCTTCTGATCCCGAACCAGTTCCTCTGCCATCTCATAAGGCATCACCTCCAACCGGGGGGTCAGGCTGCGTCCTACCGGGATCGTGCGGAGTTGGGGGGTCTTCTTCCAAATGTCGGCATTAAAGAGCGTCGGAATATACTCGTTCATGTCCCGGATAAGCTCCGGATCCAAATCGTTCACATGATACTCCCATATTCCGATGACATACTGGGCGGCCATATACGTCGGCTGGCCATCCTTTGAAACCATTCTGAAGACAAGCCCTTTTTTAGCCATTTTCTCCAGACGCTGTTCCGCTTCTGGGCGAGTGATTCTGGCCCGGCGTGCTACCACCCGGGGATCTTCGGGGATCAGAGTAAGGTGTGTTGCTGTTTCCGCCTCTTCAGGGGTGAAAAGCCGCTTCAGAATGCGCAGCTCCACCCCGCTCTCAGTGGGCGGAAAGCCGCCTGGCAGATTATCCAAATGGCGGGCCAGCTTCTGGTAAATTTTTTCTGTCATGGGGGTGTGTTCTCCTCTCTAAATTATAAAGG
>JAOZLU010000051.1:0-209 GCA_029934695.1 Desulfobacterales bacterium
AGAATATCGCGTACTCGCGTATTCCGTCCGCTATTCCGCTATTCCGCTATTCCGCTATTCCGCTATTCCGCTATTCCGCTATTCCGCGTAGGGTGGGTGAAGCGAAGCGAAACCCACCATCCCACCCGCCAAATTCAAATTCACACCAAGTTGTTCTGTGGTCGTGGCAAGGTGGGTTCCGCTTCGCTTCACCCACCCTACAGCGTTTA
>JAOZLU010000051.1:309-2716 GCA_029934695.1 Desulfobacterales bacterium
TTTTTGATTCCTGACCAAGCCGGCAAGGTGGGTTCCGCTTCGCTTCACCCACCCTACAGCGTTTATTTTTGATTCCTGACCAAGCCGGCAAGGTGGGTTCCGCTTCGCTTCACCCACCCTGCAAGAGCAAGGCTACAAGAGTTGCAGAGCTAATCCGGTAGCGTGATCATCCATTTTTTATGGTCGCCAATGGGCAGGCAATCTTCCCCTTTGCGCTCATCATCTTTCAGAAGCAGCACCCTTTTCAGATTATCGCTCAGATATTCAAAAACATCCCCCAGATCAGCGGTCAGCCATCGGAAACTTGGCTCGGCGGAAACCAGTCATTCATAAAAATAGCCTCTTTCGGTGAAGGGTTTTGTATTCAAATTTTTTCAGATTATTAGCATAAACAGAGAGGAAAAACAAAGGGAAACAAAATTAACAAAACAGTAAAAAATAAAAAGAGTCACAGATATTTTCAGTTCAGAATCTCCTGTGTGTGCGGTTCAGAAATATCCTCGGCGAAAAACCGTGAGAACTCCGATACGGAGAATTTCCGCTGTCTCCGTGTCATTCAGAAAATTGCAGTTAAGAAGCAGAGAGTGGCTGTGAGCGGATTTTTCAGGAAAAGCCCCGCTGAAAGCCTGGATACGGACGCGGAATTTGAGCCTGACCGCACAGGTCGGGAAATTGTAGGATGGGCGAAGCGTAATGTAGAAGAAAGGAGGACGATAAATTGACAGATCACAAACTGAAACCCAGAACAGTCACATCATCCTGCCTTTCATTTTCGCCTTTGTACTCGTTAAAGGCCTGGAGCAGTTTTTCCCGCTGTTCCTCAAACGGCTCGTGTGCATTTTCTTTGAGCAGATTTTTGAATCGGCGGGTGCTGAACCGGCGGTCATTTTTTTCACCCAGTTGATCAATAAATCCGTCGCTGAACATATAAAAGGACATTCCCTGCTCAATATTGATGGTATGATTGGTGAAATTAAAGTTCAAATCGGATTTTTTGTAGCCCACGCTTTTACTGTTACCTTTAACGACCGTCATTTCATCATTTTGGATATAAATCAGCGGAAGTTTTGCCCCAGCAAATGTCAGGGTTCTTTCCTCCGGCCTCACAAAACACAGCGCGGCATCCAGACCATCATCGGAAAGGGCATATTCCGTGTCCTGCTGAAGCGTTGTTTTGACCAGGAAATTGAGGCGTTTCAAAATCTGGGCAGGGTCATTCCACCCTTCATCTCTTATGATTTTTCTCAGGCCGAAGGCGGCAATCATGGTCATAAAGGCTCCGGGCACACCGTGTCCGGTGCAGTCAATCACTGAGAGAATGAAGCCGCCTTTGAGATAGTCTGTAAATATGAAATCCCCGCCCACAATATCTCTGGGCATCCAGATAAAAAAGCTTTCCGGCAGGAAGCTTCTGATATTTTCAGGATTCGGCAAGAGGGAACTCTGTATCAGTTGGGCGTACCGGATGCTGTCCATAATCTTTTTATTGGCGGTTTCCGCAGCTTCCCGCTCTTTTTCGGCTTTTTTCTTGCTCTTGCGCAGGGCATCTTCGATCCGCTTGCGTTCTGCAATCTGCTCCCTAAGCTTTTCATTGGTGCGTCTGAGTTCCGCTGTCCGTTCTTCCACTCTTCGATAGGCTTCATCTCTCTGCAACATATTGGTATAAGCCTGTGAATGATAGCGGATACGCGCAATCAGTTCGATTTTATCCGGCGGTTTGACCATGTAATCATTGGCACCGAGGGCAAAGGCTTCCGCCTTGATTGTGGGATCTTCATGGGCAGACAGAACGATCAGGGGAGTATGATGGGTGTTTTTTTTGGCACGAAAATAGTAAACCATGTGCAGGCCGTCAATTTCGGGCATAACCAAGTCCTGAAGGATAACTGTCGGAGAAATTTTGCTCACCATCCTGAGCGCATCCCGGGCACTTTGGAAATAATGAAAATCAATATCTTTCTCAACTCCCAGCATACGGCTGATTATTTTCCCAATGAATTCCTGATCATCAACAAGCAAGACAGTAATTTTGGAATTTGCGACGGGTAATTCCGATCTGACTGAATTAAGTTCATAAGCATTCATCATAATTTCCTTTTCCATTTGATCCGCGATGGGTTTGCGTCTAATTTCAATATTATTATTAATCGGATTACCCCCTTTGTGTATTTTGTCTGTTTAAAAACAGATTTATTTTTATTACAGATAGTTATATTGCAAATAAAAATGTTTTCGTACCCCGTGAAAAACGGGCGTATTCCTAAAACGTCGGTATATGACAAATAGCTGAGATTATTGATTGACTTTTCTGATTATAATGGAGGCTGCAATTTCAGCATGTCATATGCCGATATCCCACACAAAGACACAAAGATCACAGGGAAAAGACAGAAAAACTTTGTGCCTC
>JAOZLU010000051.1:2816-21317 GCA_029934695.1 Desulfobacterales bacterium
GTGTTCTTTGCGGCTCTGTGTGAGATATCGGGCATGCTGTGCAATTTCAGCATCCCACACAAAGACACAAAGATCACAGGGAAAAGACAGAAAAACTTTGTGCCTCTCTGTGTTCTTTGCGGCTCTGTGTGAGATATCGGGCATGCTGTGCAATTTCAGCATCCTCTGAGTCCGTTATAATCAGGACTTTTCTGTATTTATTCAATACAGTTCGGCATATTTCTTGCATGTAGCGATAACCTGCTGAATTTATTTCTTTGGAAAAATCAGATCAGAGCCGTGCCGCAGGTTTTTTTTGAAAATTCGGTTTTCCAAAAATTCAGATGTGCCGGGACTCTTCATCCGTGTATGCAAATATTATGCCGAATGGTATTGATTTTTATTGATTATTTCAACATCTTTTACAAGATCATCACTTTTTGACACACTCCTTAAAATATATTGCTTTGACAAACCCGAAGAATTTTATTTATTTCATAAAATAGAAGGTGCGTCAATGGGGTGAAAAGAGTATTCAGAGGGAGGAATATCCTACCCGGAAAAATTCTGTTCAAATTTTCTCTTCACATACCCCAAAAAATTTGGTAATATTAATTTTGGTTTTAGGGGCTCTGTGAAAATACATTATACCATTTCAGATCATGCAAAATCAGGGATAATTTTGCTGATGCTTCGATAAGATTGAAGCTGTATTTTTTGAATTTTTCCAACATGTTATCCTTTTGAACACCCTGCCAGAATATGATTTCAGGGAATCTGAATGCCTGAAAATATACTTATGGCTTGACAATTCTGTCAAAATGATGATATTAAAACAGAATTATTTTCAGGGAATCCGATGTCTGAAAATATATGTCCGGGTATTTATGGGACAGTGATTCAGTGACCGGGAGGAGGAAACAGGTACTATGTGCAATACAAAATCACATATCAGAGAAAAAAATTATGATTTCAAAAATAACATTGGAAAATTTTTTCAGCTTCAGGCATCCGACGACTATAGAACTTAATCCTGATGTTAATATTCTTCTGGGAATTAATGGCAGTGGAAAATCAAATTTTCTTAAAGCGATCCAGTTGCTCCACGAGAGTATTATCGGAAACGGATTGGAGAAAATTTTTTTAAAAGATTGGAGCGGATTCAATTCAGTTGTAAATTTCAATAACGACGAAAGAGATTATATAAAACTGTCGTTTGAGTTTGATAAAACTGCCATTAAAAATGTAATACAGAAAGAAGGATACCAATTCCCTAATAATCCGATTTATGAAATAGACATCCTTAAGTCTGGTGCAACTTCATATTATTTGAAAGAAAAATTGTATTCCAAAAATATAAAACCTGATGGAAATGATTTTATATATATGGAAATGGATAATACTCAGGGTATTATTTCCACACGGGAAGAAGGAAGAGTTGGTATCCAGAGATATCCACAGGAAAATAAACAGATAAGTTTCAAATCAACGGAACCGGTTTTGAGACAAATTTCTGATCCTGACAGATTTTATCCCCTGTTTACCTTAAAGAGAGCTTTGGAAGAACTTTCTGCTTATTTTTATTTTGATACGACTCTCAGCAGTCCCATCAGACAACCTTCCAGTTATGGTACGGAGACAATATTATTACCGGACGGTCAGAATCTTATGACCATTCTTAATACCATAAAGAATAATCATTCTTTTTATTATAATAAAATCGAAGAAGCTGTAAAGAAAATTAATCCTTATTTTAAAGATGTCAGTTTCGCTTTTCTTGGTTCCAAATTATATTTGGTACTTCGTGAAGAACATCTTACAAAGTCCGTTTCCATTGAGCATATCTCAGACGGAACACTCCGCTATCTGCTTCTGTTGTCAGTATTATTTAACCCGGAACGAGGCAGTCTTGTATGTATTGATGAACCCGAAACGGGTCTTCATCCTGATATGATAAATACGATATCAGATGCAATAAAACAAGCCTCAAAAAACACACAACTGATAATTGCCACGCATTCACCATTGTTACTCAATTCATTTGATATAGATGATATTTTAATATTTGAGAAAAATATTCACAATGAAACAGAGGTGTATGTTAAATCTCCTGATGAATTTGACGGGTGGATCGAGGATTTTCTGGTCGGCCAGGCCTGGCTGCAGGGTCTGATAGGCGGAAAGAGATGGTAAACATCACGATCTATATAGAAGGAGTGCAATCAGAAAATACGGCGGTATTGACAGTTGATAATACTGTAATTTTTCGTGAAAATTTCCATAAATTATTTTCTCAGAAGCTGTCCTCTGCAGAATTTAATCTCATTATCAAACCCTTTGGAAGCATAACAAAGACAAGAAAAACGCTTGAACATATAGAAGAACAGGGGACAAATGCTGTTCTCCTGATTGATTTGGATGCGCCTAATGAAAAAAGAGATGAAAGACTTGAGCGATATAACCCGTTTGATACGACAAAAATTTTTTTTATGATTCAGGAAATGGAAGCTTGGATACTTTCCCAAGTTGATAAAATTGAAGAATTCGGAAAAAATGAAGGATTGATACGGAAAAGAAATAATGAAGAGATAAATAATAATCCTTTAATAAAAAATAAGCATCTGGAAGAAATTAACAAACCAAGTGGAAAACTGGACACAATTTTAAGGCAATATTTTGATGTTGTAAAAATCAGAAAAGGCAAAGAACGAAAAAGCGGTAAACGATATTTAAAGGCCAAAGATGGTCCCAAATTAATAGGATTGCTTGAATTACAAATTTTGATGCAGTATTTCGATGAAGCAAAGCGGCTAATTGATTATATCAGGAAATAAAAAATTGAATCTTGGATAAACACAACTGATAATCAATATATTATTTCACTGCCCTCATCGAGCATTTGGAACAATCGGGAGAATTTTCATTTCGCGATATTGCAGACAACACTTTCAAAAAAACATTGGTACTATCCGCAGCCAGCTTTTTTGAAGATAAAATTCGGAAAATTTTATTGAATTTCGTCTCAGAGCAGACAAAAGACCATGAGCTTATCGTTGCTTTTGTCAGGTCCAAGGCAATTTCAAGGCAATACCATACATATTTTGATTGGGATGGCAAAAATGCGAACAGGTTTTTTTCTCTGTTCGGTTCTGACTTCAGGGACAGTGCCTCTGCTGATGTTAAGAATAATGAGAGATTGAATTTGTATGTAAACAGTTTTCTTGAACTTGGCAGCATCAGAAACAGACTGGTACATCTCAATTTTGCCAGCATACCTTTGGACAAAACTTGTGAGGAAATCTATTCTCTCTACAAAAAAGCTTATGGTTTTATCGAATATATTGAAACAAAACTTAATAGTTATAGTGATGAGACAGAGCAACATCAAACTCTGAAATCAGGACCTTTGCAAAAAAGTTTTTTATTATTCGGTGCGTAAATAAATAAACATAAATTCAGGAATGTCTCGACAGTCCCAAGTTATAAATCATTAAAATTGTTGCATACTTATTTTTCGATCCACATAACCTGAACAATTTCAACAGGTTAAAAGATCGTTTTTCATTTTTACTGTAACTTCTCACTTTCGGGGAATAATTTGTTATGAGCGAAAAAATCACCTTTTTCATATTCGGTACTGCCGGAACTCCGGTAAAACAGGTAGCAGCATCCAAAACTTTACTTTATCTTATGGGCTTTTTTGCTATTTTCTGTGCGACAGGTCTGGGTTTCGGTGTTTATGATTATTATCACCTGAAAATGTCATCACTCAGTACCGGGAAACTTGAGGACAAGGTCCGAAATCAGCAGGACGAAATTACTGTTCAGCGGAAACAGATTCAGACGTTTGCAGGTAAAATCAATTCTTTGAAATCAAACCTTCTGACATTGAATGATTTTGAAAAACAGATACGGACTATCGCGGGAATTGAGATATCCGACAAACAGACCGGCATTTTTGGCGTTGGCGGCTCAATGCCCGAAGATATTGAAACGAACGTGGAACTGACGAAAAAACACAACAGTCTGATGCGTGAAATGCATGACCAGGTAAAACAGCTTGATCTGGCTTCAGTAAATCAGGAAGACAGATTTGAGTACCTGCTGAAGCACCTTGTTGATCGGGGAAACCTTCTGGCGCACACACCTGCCATCCGTCCGGTAAGGGGAATCATCACCTCCAAATTCGGGTACCGAACCTCTCCGTTTACCGCACAGGGAGAATTTCATAAGGGATTGGATATTGCGAACCGGAAGGGAACGCGAATTGTGGCTGTGGCAGACGGTACGGTAAGTTTTGCCGATGTAAAAGGTTTTTGGGGAAAGCTGATGATAATTAATCATGGTCATGGAATGACGACATACTATGCTCACCTTCATAAATTTCTCAAAAAAGCCGGCGATTCGGTAAAAAGGGGAGAGGTGATCGCACAAATCGGTAATACAGGTCGGAGCACAGGGCCTCATCTCCATTATGAAGTTCGGCTTAACGGAACTCCGGTGAACCCTGAAAAATATATATTGAACTGATTCAGGAAGTAAGAATTGAGAATTAAGAAATCAATTCCCAGCCTCAATTCTCAACCCTTCAATTCCCAATTCTTCAATTAAAAACCAAGTTTTTTAAAACTTGGTTTTTTTATTACATTATGAAATTATAAATTTTTGATCTGCCGAGCGTGAGGGAACCGAACCGACGACCCAGACAAGCTCGCGGGGGATTGCCAAATCCCCCGGCATCCAGAGTTCGGATTCGGCAATCCGAACCGGGCGTGAAGGCCCGAAACCGGGCGGCTTCAGACAAGCTAGCGGGGGATTGCCAGATCCCCGGCATCCAGAGTTCGGATTCGGCAATCCGAACCGGGCGTGAAGGGCCCGAAACCGGGCGGCTTCAGACAAGCTAGTACAGCAAATCATAAATACGTCACCCCCCTTGTATCTATTATATAAGAGAGGGGGGTGACGAACTTGTGAGTTGTGGTACTAGCGGGGGATTGCCAAATCCCCCGGCATCCAGGGTTCGGATTTGGCAATCCGAACCGAGCGTGAGGGACGGCTTCAGACAAGCTATCGGGGGATTGCCAAACCCCCCGGCATCCAGAGTTCGGGTTTGGCAATCCGAACCGATCTATTACATTATGAAATCATAAAATTCTGACCTGCCTGCTCCTGTGGGATTGGCAAATTCCTCGGGGCCGGTTCGGATTTGGCAATCCGAACCGAGCGACGGGATCAGGTTTTGTTTTTTTCGATTCAAAGTAAGGATATTTTGTAAATGATACTCAATTTTTTGACAAAAGTTTTTGGAAGTAAAAACGAACGGGAATTAAAAAAACTCCAGCCTGTTGTTGAAACAATCAATGCCTTGGAACCTGAAATCCAGGCCATGAGCGATGTGCAACTGAAAAACCAGACAACATTGTTCAGAGAGCGTTTTAAAAAGGGTGAATCCCTTGACGACATGCTTCCGGAGGCGTTTGCAACAGTAAGAGAAGCCTCTGTGCGTACCCTTGGAATGCGGCATTTTGATGTCCAGCTGATCGGGGGAATGGTACTCCATCAGGGAAAAATTGCGGAAATGAAGACCGGTGAGGGAAAAACCCTGGTTTCCACACTCCCCACATATCTGAACGCCATCGGAGGGCGAGGTGTGCATATTATCACGGTAAACGATTATCTGGCAAAGCGTGACACAGAATGGATGGGGCAGATTTACAATTTCCTCGGCCTTTCCGTGGGAACTGTGTTGCACGGTCTGGACGATGACGAACGCCAAGACGCTTACGGTGCTGATATCACTTATGGGACAAACAACGAGTTCGGCTTTGACTATCTGAGAGACAATATGAAATTTCATCGCGACTCGCTGGTCCAGCGTGAACTCAGTTTTGCCATCGTGGATGAGGTGGACAGTATCCTGATTGACGAAGCCAGAACCCCGCTGATCATATCGGGCCCGGCTGAAAAATCCACAGACTTGTATTATCAGGTCAACAAAATCATCCCGGGCCTTAAAAAGGAGGAGGATTTTGCCATAGATGAAAAAGCCCGGACAGTTGTTCTGACCGAAGAAGGGGTTGCAAAAGCCGAAAAAAAACTCAGAGTGGACAATATTTACGATCAAAAACATATTGAATTGCTGCACCATGTGAATCAGGCCCTGAAAGCCCATACCCTTTTCAAACGTGACGTTGATTATATTGTCAAAAAAGGCGAGGTTATCATTGTTGATGAGTTTACGGGCCGTCTGATGCCAGGGCGCCGTTACAGTGAAGGGTTGCACCAGGCCCTTGAGGCCAAAGAGGACGTCAGGATAGAAAATGAGAACCAGACACTTGCCACCATCACTTTTCAGAATTATTTCAGAATGTATGACAAACTTGCCGGCATGACAGGCACGGCAGACACAGAAGCGGCCGAATTCAGCAAAACATACAATCTGGATGTGATCATTGTCCCCACCAACCGTCACATGGACCGGACGGATTATCCGGACATGATCTATAAAACCAGAAGGGAAAAGTTTGAAGCGGTTCTGGATGAAATCGAAGTGCTGCACAAAAAAGGGCAGCCGGTTCTGGTGGGCACAATTTCCATTGATGTTTCAGAAGACCTGAGCAAAAAATTGCAGAGGAGAGGCATCCCCCATACTGTGCTGAATGCGAAGCATCATGAAAAAGAAGCTGAAATCATTTCCATGGCTGGCCGGAAAGGCGGAGTGACCATTTCCACCAACATGGCTGGCCGGGGAACGGACATTCTGCTGGGCGGCAACTGGGAGGCCCAGACAGCCAAGCTTGACAGCCCCATGCAAGAGGAAATTGACGAAATCAGAGCACTATGGCAAAAAGAGCATGATGCGGTCGTGGCCGCAGACGGTCTTCATATTATCGGTACGGAACGCCATGAATCCCGCCGGATTGACAATCAGCTCAGGGGCCGCGCCGGAAGACAGGGGGACCCCGGTTCCTCGCGGTTTTACCTTGCACTGGAGGATGATCTTCTCAGGATATTCGGGGGGGACCGCATCACCGGCGCGATGGAGTGGATCGGAATGGAAGAAGGAGAACCCATTGAGCATAACTGGATCAGCAAAGCCATTGAAAATGCCCAGGCAAAGGTTGAAGGGCGCAATTTTGACATTCGGAAGCAGCTCCTTGAATATGATGACGTGATGAATCAGCAGCGGGAGGTGATTTATCAGCAGCGACGTGAAGCCCTGAGCGGTGGTAACCTGAGAGATTCAGTGGAGGCCATGATCTCTGAAAAAAGTGAGGATATAGCGGATACGTTTGCTGACGAGACGGTGCTTGCCGAAGAGTGGGATCTGAAAGGGGTCAAAGATGCGGTGTTCAAGCAGTTTAATTTCCGCCTGAGAATTGACAACAATATATTGGATGGATTAAACAGCGACGGATTGGCCCAAATGATTTCCGATGCTGCCAACGAGGTGTATGATGAAAAAGAAGAGGAAGTCGGATCGCATGAACTCAGGGAACTGGAACGTATTATCATGTTGCAGACAGTTGACAGTCTGTGGAAAGACCATCTTCTGAGCATGGATCATCTGAAAGAGGGCATCGGTCTCAGGGGGTATGCCCAACAGAATCCTTTGATTGTCTATAAAAAAGAAGGATTTGAAATGTTTCAGAATATGATTGACAGGATTAAGGAAGAGACCATGAATATTCTTTTCAGGGTTCAGGTTTCCGAGCCTCAGAGAATGAGCGAGCTGATGCAGCCGGAGGAAAAAAAGCTCATATATTCCGGTGATGCTGAGGAAAAGAAGAAAGAGCCTGTGAAACGGACTGAAAAGAAGATCGGAAGAAACGCACCCTGTCCGTGCGGAAGCGGGAAGAAGTACAAAAAGTGTTGCGGAACAAAGTAATGATTTGGTGACCATCAGGGTGTCAAGGCCGGTGTCAAGGCCGGGTGCCAAGGCCGGACGGGATTTGCAATCCCGTCCGGATCATTCCGACACCCCGGTGACAGTGGAAATGTTGCGGACGGGATTGCAAATCCCGTCCGGCCCGAAGTAAACCTGATTTTTATCCCAGGGAGAAAAAAATGAGTATATACGCTCCTGACACAGAAGAGGAAGTCATCTCTGAAACAGAGGAGGATATTAGCGAACCATCCATGTACAAGGTACTGATTCACAACGATGACTATACTACCATGGAATTTGTTGTGGAAATCCTGATGCTCGTCTTCAACAAATCGCCGGAAACTGCCATGCAGATTATGCTGAGTGTTCACGAAAAAGGGGTCGGCTTATGCGGAGTTTATACTTATGATGTGGCTGAAACCAAAGTGGAGATGGTTGCATCCTTGGCCCGGGAACATGATTTCCCGCTGAAATGCACCATGGAGGAAGAATAAAATGCTCAGCAAAGAATTAAACACGACCCTCGGTTTTGCGGTCAGAGAAGCCAAAAGAAGACGCCATGGTTATGTTTGTATTGAACACATATTGTATGCTGTGCTGCATGACAGCGAAGGTGTTGAAATTATTCAAAACTGCGGCGGGAACCCCGAAAATTTGAAAAATAGCCTTGACGATTTCTTCAAAGAACGGATAGAGAGTATTCCTGAAGGGCATGACTATGTATTCCAGCAGACAAACGGTTTTCAGAGAGTGATACAAAGAGCCGTGAATCATGTGCGTTCTGCGGAGAAGCAGGCGGTTGACGTGGGAGACATACTGGCTTCCATCTTTCAGGAAAAAGACTGCCACGCGGCGTATTTTTTAAATATGGAAGGGATGTCACGGATTGACGTTCTGAAGTATATTTCCCATGAGGTTCCCAAAGAAGCTTATGAGGGAGGAGCGGATGGCAAACCTGAAAAAAAAGATGGGGAAAAGAAAAAAAAGAAGAAGGTGGACCCGCTCAAGGTGTTCACCACTGATCTTATTGAAATGGCCGAAAAAGGAAAGTTGGATCCGCTGATTGGCCGTAAGCTTGAAATAGAACGCACCCTTCAGATCCTCTGCCGGCGGCGCAAAAACAATCCGATTTTTGTCGGAGAGCCAGGTGTGGGAAAAACCGCGCTGGCCGAAGGATTGGCCATCAAGGTGCAGGCCGGGGCTGTTCCTGATCTGCTCAAAGATGTGCGTATATTTTCCCTTGATCTCGGGGCACTGCTCGCGGGCACGAAATTCCGTGGCGATTTTGAACAGCGTCTGAAAGCGGTGATTGCCAAGTTGAAAAAGATAAAAGACGCTATTCTCTTTATTGATGAAATCCATACCATTGTGGGGGCCGGTGCGACCAGCAGCGGGTCCATGGATGCGTCCAATATCATGAAGCCCTCCCTTTCAACCGGTGAACTGCGATGTATCGGCTCAACCACATATGAGGAGTATCAAAACCACTTTGAAAAGGATCGCGCCCTGTCCCGCCGCTTTGAGAAAATCGAAGTGCCGGAGCCGTCTGTTTCGGACACATTTAAAATCCTGAAAGGATTGAAGCCCTGTTATGAGGAACATCACGGTATTGTTTATACAGAGTCAGCACTGAAGGCAGCCGCGGAACTGTCCGCCAAATATATTAACGACCGGTTTCTCCCGGACAAGGCCATTGACGTGATTGACGAAACCGGTGCGTTTATCCGGCTGAAAGGCTCTCCCCGGCGGAAGAAGATTCACCCCTCTGATATTGAGAAAATCGTGTCCAAGATGGCCAAGGTGCCGACCGACAGCGTATCCACTTCTGACAAAACAAAACTGGAGACTCTGGAAGACCGCCTGAAGGAATTTGTTTTCGGACAGGATGACGCCATCACCTCCCTTGTCACGTCAATTAAGCGTTCCCGCGCCGGCCTTGGAACCCCGGGGCATCCGGTAGGGTCTTTTTTGTTTACCGGTCCCACCGGGGTCGGAAAAACAGAGGTGGCCCGGCAGATTTCCATGAATCTCGGAGTTCAGTTTCTGCGTTTTGATATGAGCGAATACATGGAAAAACATACGGTGGCCCGTCTGATCGGCGCTCCGCCCGGGTATATCGGCTTTGATCAGGGCGGTCTGCTGACCGACGGTGTCCGAAAAGCCCCTCACAGCGTTCTGCTGTTTGACGAAATAGAGAAAGCGCATCCGGATTTGTTCAATATTCTGCTTCAGGTTCTGGATTATGCCACCCTCACGGACAATAACGGGAAAAAGGCCGATTTCAGGAATGTCATTATTATTATGACCTCAAATGCCGGGGCAAGGGAGATGAGTTCACAGACCATCGGTTTCAGCGGTTCCTCCCAATATGATGCTGAAAGTAAAGGGAAAAAGGCCATTGAAAAATTTTTCAGCCCGGAATTCAGAAACCGTCTGGATGGGATTATCGCGTTTAACTCCCTGTCCGTCGGGATCATGGAAAAAGTGGTGGACAAATTTATAAACGAGCTGAATGGTCAGCTTGTTGCGAAAAAGGTTGCTCTGACCATTTCTCCCCAGGCAAGGACATGGATGGCAAAGAAAGGACATGATCCGCGTTACGGTGCGAGGCCGCTTTCCAGAGTCATACAGACGGAGATCAAGGACAAGCTCTCAGATGAGATTCTGTTCGGACAGCTCGATAAAGGCGGCAAGGTCTTTTTTGATGTTGAAAATGATGGCCTGATGTTTACAGTTGAGAAGTGGAAAATGGAAAGCGGAAAGTTGAAAGTGAAAAGTGATTAGGTTTTAGGTTTTAGGCTGTGTACAGGACAAAAAAATAAGCGTACAGGGCGCACGGTTTTTTCTGTCAGGGAAGAAATCGGTCATCCGGAAAAAAATCCGCTCGTTCCACGTTTTTTTGTCCTGTACACAGGTTTCAGATTTTAAATTTCAGGAAAAATTCATAGCCCGTTGTAACGTCAGGTCATAACTGTTTATTGAGGCTATTACAATTGATTCGGTTTATCCAGCGACTCTGCGGCTCCGGCTGATGTTCGGATGAGGAGAAACATATAACTATTCTTGTATTTTATCTCAGTAACAAACGAATCAGGTGATTTTATGTTTAAAAAATTCAGACTCCGAAATTACAGAACCCATATAGACACGACCCTGGAACTGAAAGATGTTACGCTCCTCATCGGCTCCAATAATTCAGGAAAGAGTAATATGCTTGCCGGACTAAATCATTTTTCCATGTTGGTAAACAGGACATTCCCGGGAGGAGATATTACATTAAAAGCCAGCGATTTTTTTCCGCATAAGCATAGCCTGAACAGTCTTAATATACCCATATCTTTTTATTGTGAATGGGAAAGATTGGATGAAAAAGTTGAGTATGAACTGGAAATATACTGTATGGATATGTTTACTCGGGAGATAGGTTGCAAAGAAAAAATAGTCATTACCACAGATAAACCTAAAGAATTTACCCATGGAATTTCAGAGCCTTCTCAGGAAATGCTTTTAAGAACAAAGCTGAAAACAGAAGAATTGGGGCTGTCTGGTGAAATAAGTTTATCAATTGTTTTTTTTCATTCCCTGGCATCTATGTATTCTTACCACTTTCAACCCGGATTTTTAAAAAAGGAAGATTTTTCTGAACTCTTTTCCAAGTCCGGTGAAAAACCCAGTATCGCTGTTGAAATAGGAAGAGAAGGAACGAATTTCCAGGGATTGGTAAAATACGTCAAAGAGCATGAACAGGAAGCTTATGGTAAATTTTTAGGCTATTTGAAAAGGTTCGTAAAATCATTTAATGAGATAATTATAGATAAAGGCGCTGTAAAATGGCAATTTGATATGGGAGGATCGGAATTTCCGTACTTTGCTCCGGGGCAGGTTTCTGATGGTCTGGTAAAGGCCGGTGCCATTGCACTGCTATGTGCCATGCGAACTCCTCCGGCAATGATTATGATTGAGGAAGTGGAAAACGGGATCAATCATAAGAAGCTTTCAGAGTTTTTAAGCTGGCTAAGTCAGACCGCCGATAAAGGGAAGAGAACACAATTTATCATAACTTCACACAGCCCTTCGGTCCTCAGAGAGTTCTCTTCCCGATTAGATGCCGTTTATAATTTCTATCTCAGGGAAAAAGGTTATAAAACATTGGCTACAAATCTGAATGATGCAATTAAACCTCTGATAAATATGGGAACTATTGAAGAGGAGAATATTGTGGAAAGGGACGGAAAACAGGTGATTCAGGTAAAGCCATATAAGCTTACTGAATTGTTCTATAACGGAGTCATTGGTGAACTTTAAAAAGAGAAAGAAGATTATTGCTGTTATAAGAGAAGGGCATAGTGATTACTGTGTCATTAAACACCTGATCGTTTCAATTTTTAAATGTCATTGTTCTGTCGAACTTCA
Source organism: Desulfobacterales bacterium (assembly GCA_029934695.1). Lineage (GTDB taxonomy): Bacteria > Desulfobacterota > Desulfobacteria > Desulfobacterales > 4be13 > JAOZLU01. Next base: position 15,097 of record JAOZLU010000051.1, read on the forward strand.
AGAAGATAATTTTTTTGAATTTGAATCGTTGAATATTAGCCAATCATTACAAAAATACTTGGCCACAGCCCGCAGGGAAAACGACTATTCCCGATATAGTGACCATGCTGAAGAATTGAAAGACAGGATATTCCAAGTCTTACATACGGCTTTAGGAAAAATATCAAAAGAGACTGAGATTCCTCTTTCTAATCAGGATGTTCTCATCCTAAGTGCTGACACAGAATTAGTTCTGGATCCCAACAACAGAAAAAGGGATGATATTATCAAAGCAACTATCAGCAAACTGGAGAGCGTAATATGGTTGGCAGTCGAAGATTTTTACGACAGAATGGTAACATATTGCTACAGTTATACAGATTTGCCTTTGGTTCTTCCTTTAGTTCTGTTTCCAAGTTCGGAGATATTAGTGGCTTCATGTATGTATGATTTCAGACAACAAAATTTTCGAGCATTAAGGCCAAAACCTGATTTAAAGCAAAAGGTTTATGAAACAGATAATATCCCTGAAGCTTTTGAAAGCGGAAAACTTGAGGAGGTATTATCCATGTATGTTGTTCCGGAAACATTGAACAGAGTTTACAGAGCAATTCCTGAGGCAAGGAAGCTTATTCAAATTCTGAGTTATTGCAGTCCTGCGGGCAAAGTGAGGGCAGCAGAATGCGGATAAATCATATCTTACTGAAAAACTTCAAATGCTTCAGAGAAACGAATATTCACGCCTCACGGATCACCTTGCTGACCGGTGAAAACAGCAGCGGTAAGAGTTCGATGCTGTATGGTCTCTTAACCCCTTTTCAGTCGAACAAGTTTCCGTTTTATCTATCACCCAACGGAGATTATGTAAATATGGGGGACTTCAGAGAGATGTCATTTAACAATCTGAAAGAAACTAAGACAGGAATTGATTTTTCTGTAATCCCCGAAAAAGATGAAGAAGAAGTAAGCTATCAGACACTCTGGAAGATTGACGCGGCCGGCAGAATGCCTGAATTGGACTAATTCTGAGGGGCAGGATAATTCTGAGCGGCAGGATAATTCTGAGGGGCAGGATAAAACAGATTAATATGACGAGGTACACCATGTCCGATTTTGATAAATATTTCACCAAATCAGAAAAATATTACCATCCTAAACTCAACTTCTGGAAAAGTTATCTTGATCGGGATGGGATCAGTTCAAAGATTGAAATTCATCGTGAACGAGATGGTTTGATATTTAAGCCCACGATTATGTTTATGCATTTCTATGAGGGCGGTGAAGAAATTTCCTGTGATAAGGAACCATGGGATTCCGATCTTAACCATTGGTGTGTTAAGGAAGGTGTAAGAGCAAAGGACCCGGATAATGAAGCACTTCGTTTTTCGCTTGCATTAAGGGCGGCATTCAAAAAGCCGGGAAACAGATTTGGCGATGGAGTTTTCAACGGAGTGCTTTTACGCACCATAGATGATGGTCCTTTTATGCAGCATGAATCCGTTTCCGATGTAATGAAAGGCATACACAGAGGAAAACCGAATTTTAACAGTCAGGCTCTTACCGATTGCAGTGAAATGATAGAGATTCTGATTCAGGATCAGGCATTGGAACTGCTGGAAAAGCTTCGTTACGACAAAGATCAGGCAATTGATATACTCGCTGGCGCATTGGGAGAATATCTGGACCAGAGATTTTCTGTCACAGGTCGCAGGCTTCTGGGCTTTTCCGGCATAAATCGCAGATAAAAAAAGAAGATTGATTACGATGCAGGGTAAAAATTGCTGCCCATTATCATATTCCAAGTTACACTGGCTCTGTTTTGAATATGACTCGGATTGCCGCAGGACTGGCGCATCAGTCTGAGCGAGTTGCTGCGGATGGATGCCTTATAACAGTCCTGACGGATATCTACGGATGAGAGAACAGAAGACGGGTTTGCCCCGGAAAATTAGAGGAGAGATACTTAATCAAGATGACAGTTTACCTTTTATCTGATGAAATCGGTTTTCCTCCCCCCCATGGTGCCCGGAGCGACGGTTTGCTTGCCGTGGGCGGTGATCTGAGCCCAAAGCGTCTCCTCCTCGCCTATCGGCAGGGCATATTCCCGTGGTTTTCAGAGGACGAACCGATTATCTGGTGGTCGCCTGATCCGCGGCTGGTGCTGTATCCGCGTGAGATCAGAGTTTCAAAAAGACTGCGGCGGACCATCAGAAAAGGGGAGTTCCGTGTGACTATGGACAAAGCGTTTCTCCAAGTGATTTCTTCCTGTGCAAAAGCGAGAACAGATACTTGGATCGTTGACGAGATGATTGAAGCCTATTGCAAGCTTCACGAATCCGGTTTTGCACATTCTGTGGAAATTTGGCGTGACGGAGAACTGGTCGGCGGATTATACGGGATTTCCCTGGGGAGATGTTTTTTCGGGGAATCCATGTTCACCCGGGTCAGCAACGCCTCAAAGGTGGCATTTGTCAGACTTGTGGAACACCTTGGGGGATTATCCTTTGATATGATTGACTGTCAGGTGACATCAGATCATCTGGTGAATTTCGGAGCAAAGGAGATACCGAGAACACTTTTTCTGAAGCAGCTTGCAAAATCCCTGAAAACGCCGACAAGAAGGGGGAAATGGCGTTTTGATTCGTGAATTTCAAATCCGACGGGAGTTGTTGGAGTTTTTTTGAATTTTCAAATGGAAATGGTGAGAATATCCTGTGGCTGATTTCAGAACCCATCTCTCAGTAGCATCGCGGGTAAGCGGTTTGGCGGCAACAGGTCTGTTGGTGACAGGTCTGGCCCAAGTTCATGAAGTTCTTCTTTATTTTATTATGGGTGTCATGGGTGGCATATTGCCCGACATTGATGCGGATAATTCTGTGGCGATCCGCCTGGTCTTCAATTTCCTGGCACCTGTCATCGCCTTTTTTCTTGTATTCGGTCAGAGGATCGGCACCTCGTTGGCCGAACTTCTTCTCATTTGGGCAGCAGTTTTTTTTATGGTAAAATATCCTGTATTTTACCTGTTCACTCGTCTCACCGTGCATCGCGGGATCATTCACTCAGTTCCGGCAGGCATCCTTTTCTGGCTTCTCGATGCCATCCTGCTGCACCGGGTGTTTCATGTTTCAAATTTCACCGCATGGATGGCCGGTTTCTTTGTCTTTCTCGGCTTCATCATTCATCTTGTTCTGGACGAACTCGGCAGCCTGGACCTGTCCGGGAGACGGGTCAAAAAATCCTTTGGCACAGCCCTCAAACTGAGAAATCCAAAGGACCCAAAAGCGACTTCAGTTCTTTACATCACAATCATCGGCCTGTTTTTCCTCGCTCCTGATCCCGAACCTTTTTTGGCGACGATTCTGAGCAGTGAGCATTATCTCAATATCCATCTCTTCCCACAAGGCCAATGGTTTCAGGGGTTGATAAATGCTTTGCAGGATTGACAGGGGCAGAAATGAAAAAAACACCGGCTTTTTCCTGAACGCCCAATCGGATTTTATCAGACTTCCCTCATATCTCAAGCGTTACCCGAAGCACCTCGGAGATTGTGGTAGTCCCCTCTCTGACCTTCTGCCATCCGTCCTGTCTCAGGGACGCAATCCCCTTTCTGATCGCTGTCTTTTTGATCTTTTCTGTGCCTGACCGTTCAATGATCTCTTTCCGAATATCATTATCCACGGGAAGATATTCAAAAATGGCGGTTCTCCCTTTGAAACCGGTATGTCTGCATTCTTCGCAGCCTTCTCCGTGGAAGAACCGGATGCCCGCGGCCTCGCTCCGGCTTAAATGCATTGACCTTAAAAGTTTCTCATCAGGGGTGATCTGCTTTTTGCAATGGGGGCATATCACCCGGACAAGCCTTTGCGCCATAATTCCCAACAATGTTGAACTTAAAAGAAAATTTTCCACGCCCATGTCAAGGAGCCGGGTAATCGCACCTGCTGAGTCATTGGTGTGCAGGGTGCTGAAGAGCAGATGCCCGGTCAGGGCTGACTGAATGGCAATTTCCGCAGTTTCCCTGTCTCTTATCTCCCCGACCAGTATAATGTCAGGGTCCTGGCGGACAATGGAACGCAATCCGCTCGCGAAGGTCAGACCGATCTTGGGGTTTACCTGGATCTGATTCACTCCCCGCAACTGGTATTCCACCGGATCTTCCAGCGTGATGATCTTATTTTCCGGGGCATTTATCTTTGCAAGGGTTGTATATAGCGTTGATGTTTTTCCGCTCCCGGTGGGGCCGGTCACAAGCACCATGCCGTAAGGCTGTGAGATGAGTTCTGTATATTGGGAAAGGACATCCGGGCGAAAGCCCAGTTTTTCCAAGTCAAGGACAAGCGTATCCCTGTCCAGTATCCGCATGACAAGGCTTTCTCCAAAGAGTGTCGGAACGGTGGACACCCGGAAATCTATTTCCTTATCCCCTATCTTGAGCTTGATTCTTCCGTCCTGGGGAAGCCGTCTTTCCGCGATATCCAGTTTGGACATGATCTTGACTCTGGAGATGACAGCAGCCTGAAGCCTGGCCGGCGGGGATTCCACATCATTCAGCACACCGTCAATGCGATATCTCACTTTGAATTCGTTTTCAAAAGGCTCAAAATGGATATCACTGGCTTTCAGTTCCACCGCGTCCAGAATGAGCCGGTTGACCAGTCTGATAATGGGGGCTTCCGAAGCAATATCTCTCAGATGATCCACATCCTCATCTCCGTCGAGTGATATCTCATAGACATCCTTTCCAGCTTCCTCAATGATTGTCTCTATGGACTGACTTCCGGCACCATACAGTCTTTCAATGGCTTCGACAATATCTTCTGCCTTGCCTTTATAAGCCTCAACATTTAATCTGTAAGCAAATTTCAGCGCGTCAAGGGTTTGGACATCATCCGGCTTGGTCATGGCGACCCGGAGGATATTGCGTGTCAGAGTCAAAGGCACAAACATTGACTGCTTCATAAATTTGGCGGAAAGATTGTCCAGAATCACCGGTTCTCTGGGGTAATCTTGGTAAGATATGCGAGTTATGCTGCTTTGTTCGTTCATTTTCTGATGCGCCTTATTCCTGTTTTCAGTATAAAGTGTTCCGGATTTTAAGGTGTTCATTCAGCCCGTCTGTTTTGGATTTGGATTGACAAAATCCGAACAGGTGCTCAACAAAGATAATTTCTGATTCAGGGGAGGCCCCATATGCATCAAACTGAGATCGTAATTGTCTGTTTTTATTGATCCATGATGTGCCGGACGGGGTTTGCAACCCCGTCCGCAATGTTTTGCATATCCACGAAAGCAAAGGTTTCGGACGGGGCTGCAAACCCCGTCCGGCAGTCTCAGCCTGATGCATATGGGAGGCCCCCGTACCTGCCCTCAGACATATCCGGCCGAACGTGCAGGTTTAAGCTTTGAGCCCCTCTGTGCCCCCTTTGTGTCCTCTGTGGTTAAAAAGGACGCAGGACTGATTTCAGGCCTCCCCTAAAAGCGTTATAATCAGAATAATTTTTGAATTTTATATGATAAGAAAAGCTTGGTCAATCCTTTTGTCGTTCTGGAAAAGAAACTGTTTTGCAAAAAAATGTGAATATCAGGTGATTGCTGTTGACATGATATATAATTACAATTAAATTAATTTTTTATCAGATGGTTTGCAATTATAAAATTTAATCAGATCAGATTGTTATAATGGGGATTTATCGTGTATTCAAAAATACTTATTCTTCAGTTTTCAGAAGCTATCGTCCACAAGCCCCTTGTCTGCGCCTTGGTCAGAGATTATGATCTTACCTTTAATATACTCAATGCAACTGTGTTTCCCAGGAAAGAGGGGGCCTTGGTTCTTGAGCTTTACGGAAGCAGAAAAAATTTCAGACAAGGGGTAAAATATCTCAAAGATCAGGGGGTGCAGGTCAAAAATGCAGAACAGGAAGTGAGACGGAAAGAGGAAAAATGTAACCACTGCGGGGCATGTACGGCAGTTTGTCCGACCGGTGCCCTTTCCATCCGACGGCCTGAAATGATTGTCGAGTTTGACCAGAAAAAATGCAGCATTTGTGAACTTTGCGTACCTGCATGTCCCACCAGGGTAATGAAAGCTCGCCCGACAAAGCATGTGTTTTTTGAATAATTTTTGCAAATTGTTTTTTTTATGTCTGTGCCGGGAAAACGATTTGGAAAATCGTTCTGCATTGATCAATTTGCAAAATTGCTTTACATTAAAAACAATTTGCAAAATTGTTTTACATCAG
>JAOZLU010000465.1 GCA_029934695.1 Desulfobacterales bacterium
AACATCAAACATCAAACATCAAGCATCAAACATCAAACATCAAACATCAAACATCTTTTTCGCAGCATCTGCAATGCCAGGGCCGTCAATGCCATATTTGGATCTGAGAAGGCTCTGATGGCCATGTTCGACAAAGGTATCCGGGATGCCGATACGTTTGAGGGAAAAGCCGGTGACGCCTTTATCGTATAAACATTCCAGAACAGCACTTCCGAATCCTCCGTGGAGAACATTCTCTTCCACTGTCAGGATACGGGGAATCTTTGCGGCAAGGGAACAGATCAGGTCCGAGTCCATGGGCTTCACAAAACGGCAGTTCACAACGGTGGCGGATATTCCCTGTTCCGCCAGCAGTGAATGGGCTTCAGTCGCCTCAGAGACAGAACTGCCGATGGCCAGGATGAGAACATCTTCTCCCTCTCTGACAATTTCACCTTTTCCAATCGGCAGAGGAACGATATTTTCTTCAATTTTCACACCGGTTCCGATTCCTCTGGGATATCGGAAGGCAACAGGCCCGTCATGGGCAAGCGCGGTGACAAGCATTCTCCGCAGTTCATTTTCATCCTTGGGGGCCATGAGCGTCATGTTGGGAAGGCTTCTGAGATAAGACAGATCAAACACCCCCTGATGGGTCGGCCCGTCATCCCCCACGATTCCCCCTCTGTCAATGGCAAACACCACCGGAAGGCTTTCAATGCATACGTCATGCAATACCTGATCATAAGCGCGCTGTAAAAAGGTGGAATATATTGCCACGACAGGTCTGAATCCTTCTGTGGCGATTCCCGCGGCAAAGGTGACGCCGTGCTGTTCGGCAATTCCCACATCAAAAAACCGGTCAGGATAGGTCTTTGCAAATTTGACAAGCCCTGTGCCTTCGGGCATGGCAGCCGTCACGGCAATGATCTTTTTGTTGTCTTTGGCCAGTTCGGTCATGGTTTCCCCGAAAACTTTGGTGTAAGTGGGAATGAGATTGCCATGATCAAGGCATTCCCCTGTTTTAACATCAAAACATCCGACACCGTGGAAATGAACCGGATTTTTCTCAGCAGGAGGATATCCTTTTCCCTTTTTCGTGGTGACATGAAGCAGGACAGGTTCATGAAGTTCCTTTATATTATTAAGTATATTGATAAGATGGGGAAGCCTGTGTCCGTTTATCGGCCCGAAATATTCAAAATTGAAGGCTTCAAACAGTATCCCCGGGGTGATAAAGGTCATGAAAGATTCTTCAGAACGCTTTGCAAACTGGTACAGATCGCCTCCGAGTCCGGGCAGTGCTTTGATAAAATCGCCGATTGTTTTCCTCAGCCGCTGCATTTTTGTGGCTGAAAAGGTGCGGCTTAAAAATGAGGACAGGGCACCCACATTCGGAGCAATGGACATGTCATTGTCATTCAATATGACAATAAGGTCTTTACGAAGATCTCCTGCCTGGTTCAGTCCTTCATAAGCGAGTCCGGCAGTCATGGACCCGTCCCCTATGACGGCAATGACCTTGGAAGCCTCTTTTTTCAGACATTTGGCAGATGCAATCCCGATTCCCGCGGATACGGAGGTGCTGCTGTGTCCGGTTGTGAAGGCATCGTATCTGCTCTCACTTATGCGGGTAAATCCGCCGATTCCCTTATGCTGACGGAGGGTGTGAAACTGTTCTCTGCGTCCGGTAAGGAGCTTGTGGGTATAAGCCTGATGCCCCACATCCCAGACAATTTTGTCATCAGGCGCGTTAAAAACATAGTGGATGGCAATTGTCAGCTCGACAGTACCGAGACTCGGGGCCAGATGACCGCCGTTTTTGGATACCACATCAATAATAAATCGGCGTATTTCTGCGGCAAGCACCGGAAGGTCTGACGGTGACAGTTTCTTCAAATCTGCCGGGGAATTAATTTTTTCCAGAAAGCTCAAGATGATGACTCCTCTTTTAATTGAAAATTGAAAACTGAAAACGTAGGGTGCAGCGAAGCGAGCGAACCCACCTTTTTGCAAATGGTGGGTTCCGCTTCGCTGCACCCACCTACATTTCCTGAATCGGGTATATTATTATCGGAGTTTCCTGAACAGTCTTCAATCTTCAGTCCCGATTACCTTTTTCTTTCAATAATATACATTGCAACAGCACGAAGCGGGTCAGATTCAGTACCAAAAACATCAAGGGATTGCAAGGCATTGTTTATGAGATTTCCTGCGAAAGCCTTTGATTTTTCAATTCCCATCACAGAAGGATAGGTACTCTTTTTCCGGGTACTGTCTGTTCCCACGGCTTTCCCCATAATTTCCTGATTTCCCTCGACATTGAGAATGTCATCAGCCACCTGGAAAGCCAGTCCTATATTTTTTGCATAAACTTCAAGGTGTTCAATCTGTGTCCGGCTCCCGCCCCCCAGTATGGCACCGGATTTTACAGATGCCTGAATCAGTGCGCCTGTCTTTAGGGCATGCATGTCTTCAAGCGCATTCAGATCAGGCAAAGTTCCTTCTGAGGCGATATCCCTCATCTGTCCTTCTATCATTCCCCGGTATCCGGCAGCGTGTGCAATGATGCCCGCAATATGAAGCCATTGCCGGCTGTGGCCTTCCGCTCTGACTGACGAAAGTGTCTGAAAAGCCAGCGTGAGCAGGGCATCTCCTGCAAGAATTGCTGTGGCTTCATCATAAGCAACATGGCAGGTCGGTTTTCCCCTTCGCAGTTCATCATCATCCATTGCAGGCAGATCATCATGGATTAAGGAATAGGTGTGAATCATTTCAATGGCGCAGGCTGCGGGCAGAACATCCTTTGGATTGCCCCGGACCGCTTCCGCTGCTGCCATACATAAAACCGGCCGGATGCGCTTTCCCCCTGCCATGAGCGAATATTTCATGGCCTCTGCAATCCAGCTTGAATCCTCTTTCAGAATTTCATCCAGCGCGGCATTGATCTGCTTATTTTTTTCAGTAAAATATAATTTCAGGTCAAACATAATATCACAATGGTGAATTCATCGTTCATTATTTTTTGTTATGTTTTCAACATGCTTACTAAGTTTAAAAGACTTTGGAAATCTTGCTTTTGCATATATGAAATTACAAATCAGCACTGTCGTTTTTGCAGACACACACATACTTAAACTATTTTGCCACAATTGAAAAGATATTTCTTAAATAGACAGTCCTGCATGTTCATCCCTGATTTCATGCAAAACTATTTTGGAAAAACTCTGAGCCGTCCCTGCCGGGAAAATTCATCACCCCGGGATTTCTGCGGAATATCAGGATGAGACATATACCCTTCCTCTGATTTCCAGACCTGAAAAATCCTGAAAACCGGAGGCGGGAACAACAGCGTTTTTTATAATTTTTTTTATCAGATTTGGTGAGAAATGAACGCTCAGTAAGATACGTTTTGTCGTCTGAATCCCCATTTGCTTAAGTTGGACAAAAAGGGGCAAGAGGCTATGGAGGCAACCTGACAGAGGCTGTAAGTACCCGGCCAAAAGTTTCCCGGGATTTTTTTCTGGGGAAAACAGCTTTCGCAAACCGCGGATGAATACGGATGAGTCCGCGGCAGACAGACCGTCCGCGTTCATCTGCGTTCATCCGCGGCTCACAACGGAAAAGTTGTTCTTCATCTGAAAACATTATGGCCAGGTACTTATCCGAATTTTATCAGTCCCGGATTTTTCTGTCTCTGTCCCTGTGTTTTCTGTGATGCCGACGTTTTCTGAATTTTTCATGCAGATCATCCATTTTTTGTTTCTGCTCATCGTCCAGCTTTTCCTTTATCAACTCAATTGTATGACCAATAATTTTTTCTATTTCAGGCCGATATTTTCGCCTGAATTCATGGAACTGAGCTATCCCGCCATCTACAATTTTCTCAATTTCAGCCTTCTGCAAGGTTGTCAGATCAAGTTCGGCCGAGAGCTTTTTTGTTGACAACATTCTTGCAAAGGGGCCGCCTTTTGCAAATTTTTCAATTCTGTGCTGAATATGCAGATGAGTTCCCAATACCCCGATCAGAACACCGAGAAAAAATACAAGGAGTATGCCTGCAACGACTTTTATTTTGTTCATTTTCATTGTGGTTGTCATATCCCGAAATATTGCACAAAAGTGAGTTCCACCGGATCATCAATATACAGTTTTGCCAGATCATATTCCGGTGACAAGCCTGTCTGGAACACAAAGACAGACAAAAGAATTGCCACAAAACAGGCGGCTGCGGCAAAACGCCATACAAACTGGTCAAACAGCACAAAGCAGTTTGTTTCAGGACAGAGCGGGCCTAATCTTCTGATATGACGAATAACATCCCGTTGCCATCCGTCATCCGGCTCGGCTTTTTTTTTGCCTTTATAGGCTGCCACCAGCGTTTTTTTCAGTTTTATGTGATTTTCTTCAAAGTTTTTCATCCCTTTTCCTTACAAAAGTTGAAAGTTGAAAGTATGGAGGTTAAATGTGAAAAGTTGAAAACTGGGGGACTTTCCACCTTCCTCTTTCACTTTTTTTCAGTCAGCAGCTTATGAAGTTTTTTCCGGGCGCGGAAGGATCGGATTTTCACATTGGCAACGCTCCATCCCAGAAGTGCCGCTGCTTCTTTTCCTGACAGACCTTCCAGATAAATCAGTTCCAAAACCATCCTGTCCTCAGCAGACATTCTGTCCAGCGCATAATTCAGTACCTCTGCGGCTTCTTTCTGCGCCCCCTCTTCATAAAAAGCCTGGCTGGCCTGTTCAGCTATGACCTTTCCCAGCCAGTCTTTCTGATTTTCAGTCAGGGAACTCATGGGAAGTTCCCGATTTCTGTATGCTTTTCTCCAAAAATCATAACAGGTTCTCACCGTGATTTTGGCCAGCCATTGTTTGAAACTGCTCTTTTTTTTGAAATTCGGCAGGGACTGATATGCCCTCACAAATACATCTTGGGCGGTTTCTTCCACCTGCTCATAAGGAATATGTTTGTTGACAATTTTAAAAACATACCTCTTATATTTTTTCACCAGATGTTCATAAGCATTCACGTCCCCGTCAGTGATCCGGCGAACGATTTCAGCATCAGCGGACAGATTGTTGCTCATTTTTCAGAAAAACCTGTTATTGAGTTTAAAGGTCAGAGAAACGCATACATCTTTCTGACCTTTTTTGCAAGTTTTTATTCCCTCTGGTCGCGTTTATGATATGCATCAGGCTGAGATTGCCGGACGATTGCCGGACGGGGTTTGCAACCCCGTCCGGCAAGAGCCCTTATTTATAATGGTCGTCAGGTATTTCAAAAAGGATACAAAATTTTTGATTATAACGCTCGATTGCCGGACGGGGTTTGCAACCCCGTCCGGCAAGAGCCCTTATTTATAATGGTCGTCAGGTATTTCAAAAAGGATACAAAATTTTTGATTATAACGCTTTTAGGGAACTTGAATGTGCCCATGAACCCCCATATGCATCAGACTGAGATTGTCGGACGGGGTTGCAAACCCCGTCCGGCAAGAGAGGCATTGCCATCCTCCTTTTCCATTCAGATTTATATGACAGCAAATGATGATTGTTTGGCATCGCCACGCCGTGCAACTCTCACATTCCTTTTCTTATCCGCTTTCCCTGTAGTTGTTGTCCGCGGACAGGCTCTGTTG
>JAOZLU010000466.1 GCA_029934695.1 Desulfobacterales bacterium
GCCGCCATGATCGGCAGGGAAATCGGGTTACTTTCATATATACATAACCTTTCATACAGAAGAATGTCAAGGGGTGAGAGGAAAAAGATCAGCATGGGCAAAAAATGATGCGGAATTACGGATTTCAGGGTCATTTTGCTGAAACCACAGATAATCTTCCAGCCTGTCTAGGTAAAAGTCGGTCAATGTTTCCCAGTCCGGACAATCTTCTTTTAAAAAGTTCCTGGTTCCGCCTTCAGGTGGTGCCGCACCGCCTGAAGGCGGAACTACGAACTTAACCCATAAACCCGCCGGATTTGTCAATCCGGTTTCGTTCACGGTTCGGATTTATTAATCCGAACCGAGCGATAACGTCTTGAGCAGATAAAGAACATCATCCATCCCGATGATGCTGTCTCCGGTTACCTCTGAATCAAGAACGATGTTGGAAGGGCTGTAATCTGCGCCGCATGACACCTTCAGACCGAGGATAATATCGGCAAGATTGAGATTCCCGTCGCCGTTCAGATCACCGACCGGAGATTTCTCCCAGCCAAGAAAGATACCGCCCGCCCCTCCCCTGTATCCGTCAACAGCAATATAATACTGCTGACCTGACTCGGCCAGGAAAGTGGCGTAATTTCTATAGACCTTACTGTTATTTGTTGCCACCTCGGTAAGAGCGGTCACATCTGATCCTGTATAAATTCCCATAAGTTTATAGAAACCTTTTTCAGGACCATCTCCAAGCACAGTGAAAGCAAAATAGCTGGTTTCCGGCGCAGTCCATTTCCACCATACCGAGGTATGTCCGTACCTGTCCGAGTAAATATCAGTCTTTCCATGCTCCGGTTCACCTGCTTCCCTTGTGGCATACAGATTTGAACCGCTGGCCTGCCCTTCGGAAATTCCGGTCAGTTCAGTTGCGTTATCGAAATTGTCATTTTCCGGAGGATCTGTCACTTTCTTCCAGTTAAGAGTGATATTACCGAATCTGCCGGCATATCCGTCCACAGCAATATAGTATTGGGTGCCTGCCTCAGCTTCAAAATTCACCCCGCTGTATTCCTCAAACGTCAGATCGTCATTGCCTGCCACTTTTATCAGAGCATCAAGAGATGATCCGGTATAAACCGCCATAATCGTGTCAAAATTGCTGCCGTTTGTATCAAAAGCAAAAGATCCGGCTTCCGAAGCGGTCCATGTCCACCACACAGACTTTCCGCCAGTGTTGTCAGCATGATTCGGCTCGCCGATTTCCTTTGTGGCCTCTGAATTTTCCACCCCGGTTATCTGTCCCGAATCTTCTGTCAGCGAGGCAGCATTGGCAAAATTGTCATTTTCCGGGGGATAGGCAAATTTCCAGTTCAGGATGATATTGCCGGAAGCCCCCTCATGTCCGTCCACAACGATATAATATGACACATCTTTCTCCGCATAGAATGTCATGCCGCTGGTTCCGTCATTGCTGTTGTCATCACTGTACGCCACCACTGTCAGATCATCAACGCCTGAGCCGGTATAAACAGCGAGGAGCGTGTCGAAATCGCTGCCGCTTGTGTCAAACGCGAAAAATGTGGATTCCGGGGCCTGGCCGATCCACCACACGGACTTTCCGCCGCGATTGCCGGCATGATCCGGCTCTCCGTCTCCGCTTTCCTTTGAGGCATCTGTGTTTGAAGCTATGGCCAGTCTTGATGTCTGAGGCAGTTCCACCGCATCAGCAAAGTTGTCATTTGTCGAAGGGGTCAGCTCTCTCCAGTTCAGGCTGATATTACCGGAAGCCCCGTCGTATCCGTCAACAGCGATATAATACCGGACCCCGGCCTGGGCGAGAAAGTGGAGACTGCTGTTGTTATTCTCGCTTGTGTCATTATCGTTATACTCTGTCTCCACAAGGTTGTCAACCGCTGCACCTGTGTAAACCGCGATAAGCGTGTCAAAATCACTGCCATGGGTGTCAAAGGAAAAATATCCGGAACTGACTGCCTCGGGAGCTGTCCATGTCCACCATAATGATTTCCCGCCGCTGTTGCCCGCGTGACTCGGTTCAACAGCTTCTTTTGACGCGCCTGCATTTGAAGCAGTCACGCTTCCTGAATATCCTGACAGCCCCGCGGCATCAGCCATATTGTCATTTGCCGGAGATGCCTTTTCCCAGTTCAGCGTAATATCGCCCGAAGTCATGCCGTATCCGTCTATGGCAATATAATATGTGGTGCCTTCCTCAGCATAGAGCGTCAGGGAGCTTGTATGATCATGACCCTCTGTCTCACCGCCCGCTTCCGAGGGGGCATCTGCATCATTATTGCTCGCGGCTTCTGTCAGTGTTTCAATACCTGAGCCTGTGTAAACCGCCAGAAGCGTGTCAAAACTGCTTCCCTTTGTGTCAAAGGAAAAATATGCGCTTTCCGAGGCCGTCCATGCCCACCATACAGATTGGCCTCCTTTGCTGCCCGCGTGATCCGGTTCATCTGTCTCCTTTGTCGCGTCTGTGTTTGAGGCGGTTGCCGGTGATTCGGTCAGCAGCGATGCATCAGCAAAATCGTCATTATCAGGCCTGACAGTGCCGAGCAATATTGCTGAGACTGTCACAACCTCACTTTCGAGGCTGTCTGCGTCCTTTGCCTGAACATGTATATACCATGTTCCGTCTGTTTCAACTTCTGCTTTACCCGCTGTTCTGATATCCGAATAATCGCCCGAGGGACTGTCCCAGGTTTCATTCTGATCTATATTATAGCGAAATGTCACAGGAGTGCTTTCCGCGGTTGCATCCCATGTCCAGGTTTTGCTCTTTGCCGGCGTGGTGTCATCAGACAAACCGGTGACCACAGGAGCGGTCGGTTCAGCCCCGAGCAATACTGCCGAGACTGTCACAACCTCACTTTCAAGGCCGTCTGCATCCTTTGCCTGAACATGTATATACCATGTTCCGCCTGTCTCATCTGTTTTACCCGCTGTTCTGACATCCGAATAATCGCCCGAGGGATTATCCCAGGTTTCATTCTGATCTATACTATAGCGAAAAGTCACAGGAGTGCTTTCCGCGGTTGCATCCCATGTCCAGGTTTTGCTCTCTGCCGGCGTGGTGTCATCAGACAAACCGGTGACCACAGGGGCGGTCGGTTCAGGAGGCGATGTATCAATACCCAACAGTTCTGAAATCACAGATATGTCAACATAGTTTGAACAGATCACGGTTAATGAATACTGGTCGCCTTTTCCTATGGAATAGGGATAAGAACTGCCAGAATTTTGAAGGGACGCGCCCAGCAGGTACAGGTCCTGTGTGGCATCATATTCAATTTTTTTGGTGTCCATATCTGTCAGATATGCTTCGTCTTTATCTAAGATGGCGGTGAAAAATGCCTGGTTTGAATAGCCATTATATCCTGTGACACTGCAACTTCCATCCAAAATGGCTTTATGCTTGTTGAAATCCGTCTGGCTTTCAAATATATCATTGATGACGAATTCTTTGCCAAAATAGATTTCCTCGCTGTACGCGATGACCGTAAAAGACTTTTGGACCTGCTTGCCGTTTGCTTTCGCTGTGACGGTGATTTCAGCAGCACCTTCGTCTGTATTCGGCGTGAGCGTCAATATATATCCGTCCAGCGTCGCGATGATGGCAGAACTGGAACTCTCCACACTGAGAGCGAGTTCATCTCCGTCCTCGTCGGCTGCATCAATGCGTATGATTTCGGGTGATGTGATCACCAAATCTTTGAAATCATTATTGATCACCGGGGATATATCCGTGGCCGCAATCTCATCAGATGTGGGAGTTTGGGTTGAAATATCAACTATATAATCCGTGTTGGCATCATAAGAGTAAGCATAGCCTCTTTCATTTTTCAAAGAAATTTTAATAAAATATTTTCCGGCTGTCAGTTCAACTGTAACGGCCTCATTGCTGGAAGCAACCAGTTCATTATTTGTTTTATATATCATTATATAAAATGCCTGGTTGCTATATCCTCTTGACCCGCTGAGTGTTGTTGTGCCTTTCAGTTCTGCCTCATAAATGTCCGCATCATCGGCACTGTCAAATGTTCCTGTGATTTTGTCGTCCTCAAGACCGCCGTCCGTACTTTCCGGCTTTGAAACTTCACTGTAGCAGTCACTCCCCTGGCAGGGCTTGACATTGTATATGATTTGCAAATCCGGCTCAAAGGTGTATGGATCAGCCACAACAGTGTCATCAAGATAATAAAAGTCATCAGAATGCCCTCCCCAGCCCATATTCACATGAAAGGTCTTGCCAGTTGCATCTGAAGCGTACCCATCAGCCACTGTGGCATGGCCTGGAAAATTTAACAGCACAGGTCTGTCATTGTCTATTTCCTCTTTGAGTGTGCTGAAAAAAAGGTCTTTGTCATCATTCTGCATGGTTCCGATATCAACAGAATATCCGAAATTCTGCATCAATGCGTTTATATTCGGGGAGGCACTTGTCCCACTGAGTCCGAAACTCGCCTCATCTGCTATGCCCAGATCTCTCATCAGGAGGGCAACTTCATCCTGCTTGTATTCGGGTTCATTTGATCCCACGACATCAGGCATGTTGTCCCAGTAATATGTTTTATAAAGTATGGCTTTCAAGTCCTGATTGTTCCAGTTATGCGTCACCACGCCGGTGCCAGTTGCGGGATGCTTATGGTATTTCATCAACTGTCCTATGGCAGTCTGCACACATCCTGTCAGAACATATTCATCGCCAATTTTCGGCAATTTTTTATTATAAGGGGACGACTGACTCCATTGTGCTGTCAGCAAAAATGTGTCGGCCGTATATCGGGACGACGCTCTTTCTCCGTTGTAGGAAAGCAGGAACGCCCATCCGTAATGTGCATTCCCGGCGGAATCAGTCCGTGAGAGGTCCCTTTCCCGGAACGCGCTGAGTTTGTTTGTCAGGAAAATTTTATACGGTTCCGGAAGCGTCTCAAAGCTGTCTGTAAGGGAATACGACTTGACAGGAGACAGCGTTCTTGAAACCGGGACAACAATATATCCGCCTTTGTCCAGATTCATTACATATCCGATCACATCATCGCGTTTTACAAGGGGGGTTACAGAGACTATTTTCTGGTCAGCATCCCTGTAACTCAGGAAATTTTCAGCAATTTTTATGTAATCACTGCCATCCGGGGCTGCCCAGGCAGCACTGATAACGCACATTACGCCTGCGATAATAGCAGACAACATCTTTTTTTTCATAATAAGCTCCTTTTAAAAGTTAAAGGTTAAGGGTTGAAAGTTGAAAGTTAAAGGTTGAAAGTGAGTCTCTGCAGTTTCGGCGGCATCGGCCCAGACTGCTCCTGCCGGATTTATGTGCCTCACACTTCAGAGAGGCATTATATTTGAATTAGATATTTATTTCAACAAAAAAAATATTGTTCACCAAATAAAGAACGGAATTTTTTTGCATCAGCAAAATTTGTGCCAACTATTCACATAAGGGAACTCCAAATAAACTGATTATAACGGATTCAGGGGAGGCTCCCGCACCTGCCCTCAGACAGATCCGGCCGAACGTGCAGGTCTGAGCTTTGTGCCCCGGGTTTAAGCTTTGTGGCCTTTGTGCCCTTTGTGGTTAAAAAGGTGCGATGCAGGGCTGATTTCAGGCCTCC
>JAOZLU010000467.1 GCA_029934695.1 Desulfobacterales bacterium
ATTCATGGCCTCACACAAAGGCACAGAGATCACAGAGAAAGCTTTGTGTCCCTCTGTGATCTTTGCGGCTCTGCGTGATATTTTATTCATGGCCTCACACAAAGGCACAGAGAAAAGCTTTGCGGCTTTGTGTGATATTTTATTCATGGCCTCACAAACCGCGGATGAACACGGATGAACGCTGATGAGTCCGCCGTCTGCGTTCATCTGCGGTTCACAATATGCAAATACCTTAAAACATATGGCCAGGTACTTATGATTTCAATCCCAGAATTTTTTTCTTAAAGTTTATATCCGGTTTTTTCTGTTTTTTCTCAACCTCGCTGATGATCCATTGCAACAGTTTTTTTTCATCCTTATAATTTATGACTTCATTTAAATCTGCAACCGGAATTTCTGCCCGGGCCATGCTTTTATGCCCTCCGGCAGATCCGATATGACCAAAGCCTGACTTTGCCATTTTTCCGGCATTCTTCCTAAGCCCGTCGTTTCTGAAAATAAGGATCAGCTTGTCATCACACAAACCTGAGACAATGGTCCATTGAACAGAACAGATTCTCATAAAAAAATCGGCAATAATTACGCAAATATCTGAATTTATAATATAACCGAGGTTGACAAACACTTTGCCTCTGCGTATTCGCATATTTTGAAGGGCAATTTGAAAATATTTCAGAAAATCAAGCCTGAGGTCTGCCTGCTCAATCTTTCTGGCAAGATGGATATTTGCATGTTGAAAAAGAAACTGAAATGCGTTTATGTCTTCAATCAGCGTCTGTCTTTCAAAATTTCTTGTATCGGTTTTTATGGCATGAAACAGACCGGTTGCCAGTTTGGCAGAGGGTCTGATCTTGGCGGCTCTGAGGTATTCTGTCATGATGGTGGCTGTGGCTCCGTATTCAGGGCGGATGTCTGCAAAAGGATATTTTGTGCCGGTTTCAGGATGATGATCTATGACCACATCATAAGAAAATCTTGCAAACGATTTGTGATGATTCGGCTGTGAATCAACAATGACACAGCGGTCAAACTGTTTTTTGTATGTTTCATCCATATAAATAAGTTTCACACCGAGAAGACGCACCATTTCTATGTTGTCCGGACGTTTGATGACATTGATATTGGATATGGTGACACCGGATACTTTGCGCCACAGCAGCCGCTTCACTGCCATGGCGCTGGCAATGGCATCAGGGTCAGCATTGATTGCAACCAGAACCCGGTCATTTCCTGAAAACTGATGATAAAAACGGCGTAATTTTTCAGCAGCGGAAAGTTTCATAAAAAAATATTACGATGATTTTATACATATTTCAAACATTTTTTGCATTCTTTTCCCAATATCAAAATGAAAATAATATCTGCTTGACAGCCGGGATTATCATCTGCTATCTAATCGCACAAAGTTAAGGTTTTTGAATTTTTTAACTTGGAAGCCTGAGGTCTGGCCAGAAAATGCTTTTTGACTATAAAAAGAATCGTGTTTGGACTGAAAACCTGTCAATTGTCATGCAGCTGGGTCTTACAATGGCCGGATGCATTATTTTCTGTTTTTTTGTCGGATGGCAGATTGACAGATGGTTGGGGCTGAGGGGTATTTTTGTAACAATTTTTATCCTTTTGGGGGTTGTCGGCGGCGGGAACGTGGTTTATCGTCAGATCCTTGAAATAACGGATGAGGGGGACAAAAAAAACGGGTAGGATGGAATCACCAATTAGGCAGACAGAAAAAAGATATGGCTCCAGAGCAATGACGGCAGCAATTTTTATGGGATTTTTTTTTATACTGGCAGGTCATAAGGCTGTGGGAAAGGGGTTGATTCTGGGGACTATCTTCAGCGTGATCAATTTTGTGCTTATGGGTGAAACCCTTCATATAAGGATGGGAGAATCCAGAAAAAAAACATTTTTTCTGTCTCTGAGTTCAATATCTTTCAGATATCTCTTACTTGCCATACCACTTTTCGTGGCAATCAAATATGAACAGTTTAATCTGATTGCCGCGGTTGTCGGGATATTGTCCATCCAGCTTGTGATACTTTCCGAACATTTTCTCATTTTTATAAGGTCAGCCCGTGGAAAACACAAAAA
Organism: Desulfobacterales bacterium; assembly: GCA_029934695.1. Taxonomy (GTDB): domain Bacteria; phylum Desulfobacterota; class Desulfobacteria; order Desulfobacterales; family 4be13; genus JAOZLU01. The sequence goes on from JAOZLU010000467.1 coordinate 2,092, forward strand.
AAAGGGTTAAGAGTTAAATGTTTTAAAGCATATAAAACACATATATACGGTTAGACCAGATAAGCGGCGTTTTGAACTGTCTGAAAAAAGAACATAAATTGAAGACAGATTGAAAAGTGAAGGGTTAAAACACAGTTAAAAATATAAAGTATGAAGAGGGCAGAACCTGTGCTGTCTTTAAACATTTTCGGCCATTATTTTTTAACATTATAAATAATTTGATACAAAAAGGTAACTATGGAAGAACTAGGTAAGGTGCATCAGTTGATTATTCCATTGTTCGGTCGCGATCTGACCTTCAACCTGGATGTCATACTGATGACGTGGATTGTCATTACAGTGCTGATCCTCTTCGGTTTTTTTTCCAGCAGAAAGAAAAGTCTGCTGCCCGGGCCGTTGCAGGTGCTGGGAGAACTGCTTGTATCCCAGCTGTACAACCTGACTGAGGATGCAATGGACAAGGAAAAGGCGGAAAAGTACGGTCCGCTTGTCTGTGCATTGTTCATGTTCCTTCTCTGCTCCAACTGGATCGGCATGATTCCCCACCTTCACGAGCCGACAAAGGATCTGAACACGCCTCTGAGTCTCGGAATTATGGGGTTCTGCATTGCCCATTACGCGGGCATAAAATCCAAGGGGCTTAAAAAATATGCGAAAGAATACTGCGAGCCGATTTTTTTCATGATGCCGCTGAATGTGATCGGCGAACTTGCAAAAGTCGTTTCCATTTCCTTTCGTCTGTTCGGAAACATCATGGGCGGGGCAATAATTATTCTTGTGGTTTCCTACCTGACATACAGCGTTATTATTCCGCCTTTTCTTAATGCGTTTTTCGGAATTTTCGTAGGCGCCATTCAGGCATTTGTGTTTACAATGCTTACAGTTGTTTATATTTCGGTACAGGTAAAATAAGCGATGGATTTTGACATTCAGACTTGGATAAGTGTGGCCGCGTTTATGGGAGGTGCTCTTGCAATGGGGCTTGGTGCCATAGGTGCGGCAATTGGTGAGGGATACACGGCCGCGCAGGCCAATGCGGCCGTGTCAAGGAACCCCGGAATCTCCGGCGATATTCTCAAATCAATGCTGGTGGGCCAGGCCATAGCAGAGTCCGCGTCAATCTTTGCATTGGTTGTCGCCATGATACTGTTGTTCACAAGTTTTACCAGTCAGTCTTATGTGACGGCATGTGTGATGCTGTCATCTGGTCTGTGCATGGGATTCGGAGCCATCGGTTCCGGCGTGGGATCAGGATTTCCCGCAGGTGCGGCATGTATGGGTATGGCCCGCCAGCCTGCAATGAGCGGACGTCTGACAACGAATATGCTGATCGGATCGGCGGTGTGCCAGACTCCGTCCATCTTTGCACTTGTGACATCCTTTATTTTATTATTCACAGATTTTTCAGCACGGGCTGTGTCTCCGACATGGGCGGCTGTGCTGGGAGCCGGATTCGCTTCAGGCCTGGGAGCGGTTGGTTCCGGCCTGGGCGGAGGACTGGTTGCGGAGAGCGGTTGCAAAGGTATCGCGAGACAGCCGTTGTCGGCAACGCCAGTGACAAATGTCATGCTTCTGGGACAGGCCGTTACGCAGACCACAGCAATTTACGGACTTTTGATCGGTTTCATACTGATGTTTAAAAGCTTTCCTGCAACAGATTCCATAGCACCTCCCATGGCCCTTCTCGGGGCGGGATTGTGCATGGGGATCGGGGCCATCGGTCCCGGAATCGGAGAGGGATTTACTGCCCGCAGTGCGGTGAAATGGATTGCAAGAAATGAGGGTGCCACCGCTGATCTGACACGGCTGATGCTGGTGGGGCAGGCGGTTGCCGAATCAACAGGAATCTATTCGCTGGTTATCGCGCTGATCCTGATATTTGTAGCATGAATGCAGCAAATATTTGGCATCTTAACAGTTTGCAGTTCCGCCTTCAGGCGGCAGATGCCGAAATATAATTATTTTTTAGTTAAAACTTTCTATAAGTTGGGAGGAGGACAGAAATGGCAATCGAAGGTGCAGATATTGTACAGGCAGCGGCTTACTTGGGAGCGGGCCTTTCTATGGGACTCGGTGCCATCGGCCCCGGTGTCGGTGAGGGAATGGCTGCGGCAAAAGCATGTGAGGCAATTGGGAAAAACCCCAGGGAAGCAGGTCTGCTGACCAGAACAATGCTTGTCGGACAGGCTGTTTCCGAGTCAACAGGCATCTATTCGCTTGTTGTTGCGTTATTGCTGCTGTTTGTTGTTTAAGCTGGAAACTTGATGTTTGATGTTTGATGTTTGAAACTTGATGTTTGATGTTTGATGTTTGAAACTTGATGTTTGATGCTTGATGCTTATACTCGACCAACTGGCCGATATCCAACATCAAACATCCAACATCAAGCATCCAACATCCAACATCAAGCATCCAAATTAATGGAAGGCAGCCAATGCAAATTGTCGAGAATATAGCACTTATAAGTATCAATGAAACTTTATTTATCCAGTTGATCTCTTTCCTGATTTTTATGGTCATCATGGATCGCATCATGTTCCGCCCGCTACGAAAGGTAATGGGGGATCGGGATGACTATGTTCAGAAGATAGAATCGGAGATTGCTGATGCGGAAATTGAGTTGGACAATATCAGCACTCAGCTTAAAGCAAAGTCGTCAGTAATAAAACAGGAGGCTTTTGATTTAAAAGAAGAGTTGGAAGCTTCAGGAAGTCAGCATGCCACGGATATGTTTGAGGCGACCCTGAAAGATATCGAAGAGATAAAGAGGAATGCCGGAAAAGAGATTGACGCTCAGATAGCTGAAGCAAAAAAATATATCAAAACAGAATCTGAGAGTCTTGCACTGAATATCATGGAAAAGATTCTGGATCGGAGGCTGGTCCGATGAAGATAATTAATAAAATAGGCTTACTCTGTTTTTACGTCATGGCCGGGGGAATATGTGTTCATATTCTGGGAACTGAAGCTTTGGCAGGAGAAGAGCCAGGCAATTGGCGGAAAACCTGGGACCTGGTGATGTTGTGGATCAATTTCGGCATCCTGGCTTTTGTGGTGGTTAAATTCGGCAGATTGCCAATTATGAATTTCCTGAACGGTCGGAGAGACGAATTGGGCCGTGAGATAAAACAGGCTGAACAAGAGAAGGAAAAAATTACGGCTAAGATCAAAGAAACCTTCACAATACTGGATGAAAGCGAAATCCATTTTGCGGATATGAAGCAGAAAATCATTGACCAGGGCGAAAAAAAGAAGCAGAATATCATGGAAGATGCCCGGCAACAAAGTCGGATTATGATAGAATCTTCAAAGCAGAAAGTGGAGAGTCAGCTCATTCAGGCAAAAAATAATTTCAAGGCAGAGATGATTGATGCAGCCATTGCTTTAGCAACAGAAAAACTTCCAAATCAGATTACCGATGAGGATAATCTCAGATTTGCTGATAATTACCTTTCTGAAACATTGAAAGGATAGTTCGTCTGTTGAAAATTCGGCGCAAGAAAGAA
>JAOZLU010000052.1:0-12111 GCA_029934695.1 Desulfobacterales bacterium
AAATTTCATTTCTGTATCGGCAGGTATAACATCATGGTGGTCCCTTTTCCCTGCTCGCTGGCGACCTTGATTTTTCCGCCAATGGATTCAATCATCATAAAGGAAACGGAAAGACCGAGACCCGTTCCCTTTCCCGGTTCTTTTGTTGTATAAAACGGATCAAAAATATTATCAAGGTCCTGCTCCGGGATTCCCATGCCGTTATCAATAAACATTAATTTTAAGTACTGGGGATGATCTGCAAGGTCAGGATCAACTGCAACCTCACTGGTGATCGTCAGCTCACCGTCAGAAGTGTCCTCACACGAGGAAATAGCATCCGCAGCATTTATCATGAGATTCAAAAAAACCTGTCGCAACTGCTCAGAATCCGTCCGAATGGTATCTTTTTCCGCAAAAAGAGAAAGCCTTAGCCGAATATCTGACATCAACGGCTGAAACTTCATCACATTCACAATATCCTCAATGAGATCATGTACGGAAACCGTTTCCGGTGTCCCGTCCGAGGCCCTTGAAAAATCAAGAAGTTGCCGGATGATCCTGCTGATTCGGCTGATCTCATCTCCTGCACGGCTGATAAATTCATCTTTTTCATCATCCGGCATATCCTTCTGCCTGAGCAGTTCAAGATAGCCGAGGACAATTGAAATGGGATTGCCGATCTCATGGGCAATGCCTGATGTCAGCCGACCCACCGAGGCCAGTTTTTCCGCCCGGATAATATCACTTTGCGCCTGTTTCAAATCCTTATTTGCCTTTTCAAGAGACTGAACCGTGAGATGAAGTGCCTTCTTATCCTCTGAAATCCGTTTCAGCATGCGGTTCAGTGCTCTCGACAATTGGCTGAACTCATTATTCTCTTTTTCGCTCAGAAAAAAGGAATCGGTATCCTCACTGTATTCCTCAGCCCGTTTCAGCAGGCTGCGTAACGGTTTTGTGGTCACCTTGGACAACCGGTAAAAGCCGATAAGTGTCAGAACAATTGTATTGATCAGAATATATATGAACAATATCTGCTGGGTGCGCCTCAGAACCACATATATCCCTTCAAGCGGCAGAACAACACTGCTGCCTCCGGCAATATGGCCGTTCCTGTACAACGGTGCTGACAGGATCAGATATTGTCTCTGTTTCCAGAAAACCCCCCATATCATACCGAAAGATTCGACGTTTTTCTCTCCTGAGCGAATGGCTTTGACCGCGGCCTCCCTGAGATACTTCTCTGAAACACAGCCCGGCCCTCCGAAATATGCCGGATCCATGTAAACATCCAGAACCATTGCACAGGAGAATCCTGATTCATGCAGCAATTTATCCGCATTGTCAGAAAGCGAATTCGGAGGTTTATGCTCCGAGGCATGAGAAGAAGAGGGGAGGTGAGTTTCAAGAGCAGATATGAGAAGATAGCCTCTTTGGATTTCCGATCTGAGCAGAATCTTCTGAACAGACATGACCATCACAAAATCAACAAGGACCATGGCAATCCCCAGAAGGATCGCCAGATTGACAGAAATATTGATTTCTAATTTATGAGGAAACATTATGAGTTGTCATTTCCCCGAAGGTGAAAAGTTGAAAGTTTTTCAGTCCATCGCCCATTTCAGCAGCAGGCTTCCCCACGCAAAACCTGCGCCGTAAGCTGAGAGAAGTATCCAGTCTCCCTGCTTCATCATTTTTTCCTGATATGCCTCGGACATGGCAATCGGCACGGTTCCGGCTGTGGTGTTTCCATAGTTCTGAATATTGATGACAACCTGATCCGGATTCATTCCCAGTTTTTTCCCGACCGCGTCAATAATTCTGGAATTGGCCTGGTGGGGGATAAAAAGCCTTATATCTTTGCCCACAAGGTTGTTTTTTTTCATAATCTCTGAAGAAACATCGGCCATGCCTGTTATTGCATGTCTGAATACTGTTTTGCCGTCCTGACAAATGCAGTGCAGTTTTTTGTCTATGGTCTCATAAGACGCGGGCTGTGAACTGCCTCCCCCGGGTATGTTGAGATATTTGGCCCCCGAACCGTCAAGATGAAGGATAAAATCCTCGATCCCCGCATCTTTGGCATCTGACGATTCCAGCAGCACAGCACCTGCGCCGTCCCCGAAGATCACACAGGTGTCACGGTCTTTATAATTGAGAACAGCGCTCATTTTGTCAGCTCCGATGACCATAACTTTCTGATGTCGGCCAGTTTCAATAAACTGGGACGCTGTGGCCAGGGCAAACAGAAATCCTGAACATCCTCCGCTCAGATCAAATCCCCAGGCACCTGACGCGTTCAGTTCGTTCTGAACCACTGCGGCCGTGCTCGGCATCATCATGTCAGGCGTTGATGTGGCAACAATGATCATATCCAGTTCATCCGCCGGAACATTGTTCCGGTCAAGAATCGTTTTTGCGGCCTGGACAGCCATGTAAGATGTGGGTTTATCCTTTTCCAGAACTCTTCTTTCTTTGATTCCTGTACGTGAGGTGATCCATTCATCATTTGTATCCACCATCCGCTCCAAATCTTCATTTGTCATTTTCTGGTCGGGAACAAAATGACCAACGCCTGTAATAATTGCTCGCATTAAGATTTTTCCTGAAAGTTGAAGGTTGAAAATACGCTCATCCCTGCTCATTCATCTGAGGGGGCCAAAACCCTTCTGATGACATTGCAGGTCGGACAAAACAGGATGTGTCCGCCCTGCACATCAGGGTGTATGGATTTGGGGAACAGATTGTAAAGCCGACAGACATGTGGCTCAACCTGAGTTGGAAAATTTTTTCAAAAAGACGTAATCATTCGGAGTTGTTAATCTTCTGCCTCAACTTTCCGGAACACTTGAAGGTGACAACCTTTCTTTTTCTCAGGATCAGTTCCTCGCCTGTAGCAGGGTTTCGCCCTCTTCTTTTCTTTTTTTCCTTTACACAGAATTTTCCGAATCCTGAAATCAGGACATCTTCCCCATCTTCCAACTCACTTTTGATGATTTCCAGCAGGGATTCGATAACATCAGTGGATTTTTTCTTGGTGAAGCCCATCTCATGTACTTTTGTCACAATATCATTTTTGGTTAATGCCATGCAGTCTCCTCCTTATCGGTTATTGGGTATCGGGCAACTTTGATCTGCTGATTTACTTTGGCAAACTAACGCGGATAAACACCATGGGCGTAAATATGGTCATAATAATAATCATCGTATTCATCATCTTCGGGAACGGCCTTCCCTTCTTTTGGAACCGCTTCCCTGGTTCGAATTTCCTTCATATAATCTGACCAGAGCGTTTTGGAGTATGTATAGAGTGACTCCTTTAACATCTTGGGATCGCATACAATTTCTTTGTTATCCTGTACAAACATATCTGCCGCCTCCAAAACAGCCCTGACGTTTCTTATATATTCTGTGTCATCAAGCGTATATTCAACAAATATCCGGTGGAGTTTGACAAGCACACATTTGGCAGTGCCTTCGACGGCATCCCCAGTACAGTTCATTCATTCACCATAAGTATTATGTGAGTGACCAAATTCAGTGTTGAAAGTAAAAAGTGAAAAGTGAAAAGTTGAAGTCCTTCAGCTTTCACTTTCAGCTTTCAACTTTTCACTTTCAACTTTTCACTGTAAAAATCACAATTATCCAAAATATACGGATATTAAATATATGTCAAGAGGTTAGGGATAAAAATGTTATTAAGATATGATTTCTTTAAATCAGCATTGAAGTGCATATCAGTTTTGTGTATGTTGTCCTGATGCACATGATATTGGATACAGGCTTTAAAAAAAGATTTTTCAGGAGGGCGCAGGAATTTCAATGAATACGCGCAAAGCAGGCTGTAATGTCTTCGCAACCATCAAAAATATTTTTTTGGGCTTTAAGCTTTAAGCTTTAAGCTTTAAACTTAAAACTTAAACAACAAAGGATTTTCACCTTTTATCCCCTGTTTGGAAACTGGGCAAGAGGCAAAAATCCTTTAATTTAATGGAGCCGGCGATGGGACTCGAACCCGCGACCTGCTGATTACGAATCAGCTGCTCTGCCACCTGAGCTACGCCGGCGTAAACAATAAAATCACGTTACTGTTTTTATGAAACAAAATCAAGAAAAAAAATCACTGGAGTTCATTATTGATCAAATTCCCGGCAGAAGCCACGGTTTTGAGTGTCTGGGACTGCACGGGTCTGACAAAGCCTATTTTGTTTCCAGATTGTATAACAAGCTGAAAAGACCTGTTTTTGTGATTGTGCCATCATCAGGGGAAAGGGAAAGATTCATTGAAGACCTGGATTTTTTTTCCCGCTCCCGGGAAACCGATTCGCGGAAACAGAAGGCACACCCTGCCATCTGTTTTCCAGGTTATAATATCTTACCGTTCAAATTCCTTTCCTATCACAATAAAACCGCGGCAAAACGAATCCGAACCCTTTACCGGATCGCAGCGGGTGAAATCCCGCAAATCGTAATTGCCACCGCGGATGTGCTGCTACAAAAGCTGATCCCCAGACAGGAACTCTGTGAATATGCAGAACTGATCATGGCAGGGGAGGATATTCACCGGGACATTCTGATCAAAAAGCTCGTGTCCGGCGGTTATGTCCGATCCGTCATTGTGGAAGAACCAGGGGATTTTTGTGTAAGGGGAGGGATTCTGGACATTTTCACCCCGCTCTATCCGGATCCCCTGAGAATTGAGCTGTTTGGTGACACAGTTGACTCTTTAAGATTCTTTTCAGCCGCGACACAGCGAACAACACAGCACATACAGGAAGCAGTGATACTCCCGGCCAGGGAAACCATTTTGAAAATGGAATCCATGAATCAGGTCATCACGCGGCTGAGGGAGCTTGCTTATGATATTGATCTTCCTGAAAGCAAAGTCAGGGACATTGAGGATCGTATCCGGAACAAAGGGGCTTTCCCGGGAATTGAGAGCCTGATTTCCATGATTTACCCAAAGCTTGACACCTTTTTTGATTATGTTCCGGATAACGCGCTTTTCGTTCTGACAGAACCTGCTGAACTGGATGCCGCGGCTGAACATGCACAGAAACAGATACAGAACAATTATATGACCGCCCGCAATGAAGGCAGAGTCTGCGTGGAACCGGACAGCCTCTATCTGAAATGGTCTGAGGCAAAAACCATCCTTGCACAGAAAAAGCCGCTGGCACTTAAAACGCTGTCGGTGTTATCCCCCTCAGAAGCCAGCATCCGGCATCCAGTTTCCAACATCCAGTTTCCAGTTGCCGACAACACATATCTGAGCATGGAACTGAGAAAAACCAGAGAAAAGGAAGCCCCGCTTCTGCCCCTTGCCAACTGGATTCAGACAAAAAAACAGTCCGGAATCACCACTGTTCTTGTCTGTGGCAGCCCCTCACAGGGAAAGAGGCTGAAATCGTTTCTTGATCCATACAATATCCGGCTCAGTCTTGCTGAGGGATTTCCTGAAATCAGACGCGGCGTGGGGATTGCTTATATCTGTTCCGGGAAAGTTTCTTCCGGTTTTGTGTGGCCTGCCGAGTCTGTGGCCGTTATCACAGAAAATGAGATATTCGGCCCGAAACGCATCAGAAAAAAAGCTCCGAGGCAGAAAATTCAGACGGAACTGCTTGATTATGAAGACCTTAAAAAAGGGGAACTTATTGTTCACACAGAACACGGCATCGGACGCTATGACGGCTTGGTGAAGCTGGCATTGAACGGAAACACAAATGATTTTCTTCTTATCACCTATAAAGATAATGACAGACTCTATCTTCCTGTTGATCGGATGACCATGACCCAGAAATATATGGGAGTGGATGGCATAGAGCCGGTTCTGGACAAGATGGGCGGCAAGTCATGGGAGAAGGTGAAATCACGTGTGAAAAAATCGGTGGAAAAGATGGCCGGGGACCTGCTTCATCTTTATGCTGCCCGAAAAGTCAAAAGCGGCCATTCTCATGGCGTTCCGGATGATTCTTTCCGGGATTTTGAAGCAGGGTTTCCTTATGAAGAGACCCCGGATCAGCTCAGGGCCATAGAAGATGTGCTGGAGGATATGCAGTCCCCCACGGTGATGGACAGGCTGGTGTGCGGTGATGTGGGGTATGGAAAGACAGAAGTGGCCCTCCGCGCGTCACTTCTGGCTGTGAGCAACGGCAAACAGGTGGCAGTGCTTGTGCCTACAACGGTGCTTGCAGAACAGCATTTTAAAACATTTTCAAGCCGTTTTGAGGATTATCCGGTGATGATTGAATGTCTGAGCAGATTCCGATCTTCCAAGGAACAGCGCGCAATTATCAGCAGGATCAAAGAGGGAAAAACAGATATTGTCATCGGAACCCACAGGCTCCTTCAGAAAGATGTCACGTTTAAAGACCTCGGGCTTGTTGTGCTTGACGAGGAGCAGCGGTTCGGGGTCAGGCATAAGGAAAAGCTGAAAAAAATGAGAAAAACGGTGGATGTTCTGGCTTTGACAGCAACCCCGATCCCCAGGACCCTCCATCTCTCCCTGACGGGGATACGGGATATCAGCATTATTTCCACGCCCCCGGATCAGCGTCATGCCATTATCACCTATATTTCCGAATTTGATGACGCTGTTATCACCGAAGCCATCAGAAAAGAATTGGGCAGAAACGGCCAGATCTATTTTGTCCACAATAATATAGGTAATATAGACAAAATGGCAGCGTATCTGAAAGACCTGACACCCGAGGTCAGACTGGACATTGTCCATGGGCGTCTGGATGAAAAAGAGCTGGAAGAGATCATGCTCCGGTTCGCGGCCAGGGATATTGACATGCTGGTATGCACCACAATCATTGAATCCGGCCTTGATATCCCTTGGGCCAACACCATCCTGATCAATCGGGCGGACCGGTTCGGCCTGGCCCAGATTTACCAGTTGCGGGGCCGCGTGGGACGTTCTGATGAACAGGCTTACGCATACCTTTTTATACCCGGGGAGACAACACTGACCAAGGATGCCCAGAAACGCCTCAAGGTGCTGATGGAACACAGTGATCTGGGATCCGGTTTCCAGATTGCCATGAGCGACCTCCGGATCAGGGGAGGCGGAACCATATTAGGGGCTTCCCAGTCCGGCCGTATTGCCGCGGTCGGTTATGATATGTTCCTGAAACTTATGGAAAACGCTGTGTCTGAACTGAAGGGGGAACCTGTCAGGGAAAATCTGGAACCGGAAATCAATGTGAACATGTCCGCTTTTATCTCTGAGTCTTATATCCCTGATATTGACCAGCGCCTTTCCGCATACCGCGGCCTGGCCAAGATGACAGAACTGAGGGAAATCTCAGATTTCAAAGCAGAACTGATTGACCGTTTCGGGGTTCTGCCTCCTGAAACAGCCAATCTTCTTTTGAAAATCATGCTCAAGGTCATGTCGGTGAAAGCAGGGGTGAAACGCCTTGACCTGACAGAAGATCAGTTGCTGCTTTATTTTTCAGAAATCCACCAGAAAAAACCTTTCGGAATTATGGATATGGTGGTTTCCAATCAGGAACGCTTTGAGTTCACGCAGGATCAGACACTTAAAATCAGGCTGGTCAGACGCGGGGAGGGAAGCCCTGTGGTTCAGACCAAAAACATCTTGAAAGAAATTTCACAGCGTGTTAATGGTCAGAACTTTTGGTTTGTCAGACTCAGCGATGAAAGGTTGAAGGTGAAAGGTGAAAGGTGAAAAGTGAAAAGTGAAAGGTGGAAGGAAGGTTGAAAGTGAAATTTGAATTTCCAAGTGTCAGCAGATCGGGAAGTTATGAAAATATACCTGTCACGACTCGGTTCAGATTGCCAAATTCCAACCAGCCCCGGATTTGCGGGCGGTTATGTGATCTGCTGAGTGTTTTGCTGGCAGCCTGTCTGCTGGCAGGGTGTGCGGAATCAGATTTCAGGCATGGCAATGAGTACCTGATCCGGGCTGGCAAAAGTGTTGTGACCGTCCTTGATTTCAAAAATGCCTTTGAAATCGCCAAGATAGCGTATTCCCCTGAAGCCATGAGGGACCCGGACACTTCCGGAAGCCTTCATCTGCAAATTCTGAAACAGATGAGCGAGCGCCTGATTCTGCTGGAAAGAGCCAGGGAAATTCATATCCGGATATCAGATTCGGAAGTGGAAGCGGTCATTGCAGATATAAAATCAGATTATCCTGAGGGGGAGTTTGAAAATACCCTGTTTGAATCTGCTATTTCTTATGATTTCTGGAAAAAAGAATTAAAAACCCGCCTGATCATGGAGAAGGTGGTCGCAAGAGAGCTGGGAAAAAGGATTTCAGCAGCTTCCGAGGACATGACAGCACACTCGGGAGAACATGATGGCGCGGACAATTCAGGATCTGATGCAAGGGAACACTCAGAAGGTGTTAATGAAAGGGTGAAAAAACAGGGCAGCAGAAAAAAAACAGAAGAAGCGTACCAATTATGGATAAAAGAACTTCAGGACAAATACCCGATTGAAATAAACAGGGACCAATGGGAAAAGATCACGGCTTTACGGATAAATTAAAATGATAAATAAATATTTTAGCAAGTTGTCAGGGAATATCCCTTATGGCCTGATTCACGCTGTCGCGTTTTTGTGGGTCATCTTTCCGGGAACGGCCCATGCAGAAAAGGCTGAGGTGGTGGACCGCATTGTCGCTATAGTAAATGACGATATTATTCCGCTTTTTGAACTGGAACAGGCATTCAAGCCTTATGCTGAAAAAATCAGATCCCTCGGATACCCTCCTGACAAGGAACAGGAAATGCTTTTCAAGGTTCGGGGGGATATCCTCAGCCAGCTCATTGATCAGAAACTTACAGATCAGGAAACCGGAAAGGCCCGGATTGTCGTGGGCGAAAAAGAGATACACAGCACCATTGAGCGTATCAGAGAATCAAATTTTTATACCGACGGGGATATGAGAAAGGCCCTGGAAAAACAGGGGCTGACCATGGAAGAGTTTCGTAAACGTATAAAAGAAGAGATACTCAGGTCCAGACTGTTGAACTCTGAGGTGAAATCCAAAATCGTCATTACCAAGGAAGAGATAAAATCCTATTATGAAAACAACAGAGATTTGTATCGCGGCGGGAAAAAATATCATCTTAAGAACATTCTGCTGAAAATCCCGGAGATTGGCGATGAATCAAAAGGTTCTGACGTTAAAAAGAAGATTGAGTCAGTCCTGGCAAAACTGAAGGCTGGCCAGCCATTTGAAAAAATGGCTGCAAAATATTCCGAATCCTCATCCGCAAGCGAGGGAGGGAATTTGGGCGTATTTGAAGAGGATGTCCTTTCCCCCCAGATTCGGGAAGCAATAAAAGGAATGAAGGCAGGCGAGTTCACCTCTGTTCTGGATACTGACCTGGGCTGTCAGATATTTTTTGTTCAGGAAATCACAGAACTCCCGGGGAAGTCTCTGGAAGAAGCGACTCCTGAGATTGAAGAAAAGCTGTTTAAAGAAATTGTCAACAAAAAATTTCAATCCTGGCTTGAGGACCTTCGCAAACGGTCTCATATAAAAATTATCAAATAATCAAGTTCCCCGTTTCCCGTTTCCGGGATGTCATTCCCCGCTTCTGCCGGGTTGGCAAATCAGACACCCGACATCAAGGTAATAAAGCAATGCAAGGAGACCGAAGCAAAATACTTATCGAAAGCATAAAAAGGCTGCTGAGGCGGAATGCCACACCCCACCTCCGGAAAATTGTGAACAAGACACATGCAGCCGATCTGTCTGTGGTGTTTCCCTCCCTGTCACTTTCCAATCAGCATAAACTCTTTGACATGATTGAGGATATCGCTCAGAAAGGTGTCCTTTTCAGCGAACTTGACGAGGATATGCTTCTGGATTTTATTGAGGGCATAGAACTTGATGAAATTGTACAGATTTTGGAAAACATGGCTGCTGACGATGTCGCGGATATGGTCGGGAAGCTTCCTGAGGAAAAATCCGCGGCCATCCTTGAAAAAATGAAAAAAGAAGGCTCCGAAGAGGTTGAAGACCTCCTCCGCTACGGAGACGACACAGCAGGCGGCATCATGGTTCCTGATTTTATTGCTTTGAAACATGATGTCACTGCCAAAAACGCCATTGAATCTCTGCAAAAGGAACACTGTGATGTGGAAATGCCTTTTTATCTTTATGTGGTGGATGAATATGGCAGGATGGTCGGCGTGTGTTCACTCAGGCAGCTGGTTGTGGTTCCTCCTGATACACAGTTGAAAGATTTCATGTCAACGGATGTGTTTTCCGTTCAGACCGATATGGACCAGGAAGAGGTTGCAAAACTGGTGGCCCGTTATGATATCCTGGCGGTCCCTGTTGTCAATCGGACAAATGAACTGGTGGGTATTGTCACGGTGGATGATGTGATTGACATTTTCAGGGAAGAGGCAACTGAAGATTTTCTGAAAATGGCCGGCGCAGGCGGGGAGTTTATAGAAACAAAATCTGTTTTCAAGAGTACTAAAATCCGTCTGCCCTGGCTGTTTGCCAGTTGTATTGGCGGGATCATCGCCTTTTTTATCATAGGCGGGTTTGAAAAGAGCCTGACCAAGTTTACTTATCTTGCAGCGTTTATTCCTGTCATCATGGGCATGGGAGGAAATATCGGCACCCAGTCTTCCACCATTGTGGTAAGGGGGCTTGCAACCGGGCTGCTGCATATAAGAGATATTTGGTCTGTCATGCTTAAAGAGCTTGCCATCGGGTTTATTCTGGGGGTGGTCTATGCAACTCTGATCGGGACTGTGGCCCACCTTCAATACAGTTCGCCCTCTGCGGCAATTTCCGTGGGGCTTGCGGTCGTCTGTTCCATGTGTGTTGCCGCGCTGGTCGGCTCCATGGTGCCAATGCTCATGGCAGGGATAAACATTGATCCTGCGGTGGCCACAGGGCCTCTTGTAACCACATCCATAGATATCATCAGTGTTTTCTGCTATTTTCAGATTGCTTCCATTCTATTGGGAATATGATCACTTTTTCCACGACTGCCATGATGCTCCGCCGCGTTGATTTTGGTGATTACGATCTGATCCTCACTTTGTTCACTTTGGACAGGGGAAAGATTTCTGTCATCGCAAAATCCGCAAAAAAGAGCAAAAAACGGTTTCCCGGCATCCTTGAGCTTTTTTCTGTTTCAGAGGTGGTCTGCAGTCGTGGCAGGGGACTCCCTGTTTTGCAGGAAGCCTCTTTGAAACAGCCTTTTATAAGAATCAGGTCTGATATAAGAAAGACCGCTTATGCCAGCTACTGGGCAGAACTGACCAATGTATGGACTGAGGCAGAAGAAAGCCAGCCCCTGTTGTTTCATCTGCTTTATTATGTGCTGGGAGAACTGGATTCTGGCAATATTCCAGAGGTGCTGAGTATCCTGTTCCAGATGCGGTTTATGATTTTATCCGGTTTTTACCCGAATCTGAGTCACTGCGGGTTATGCGGCATTGAAACAGAGGGTATGAAAAATAACAGGGTGATCTTTGATCTTGCCAGGGGTGAACTTTTATGTGAAAAATGTGTTTCGGTTCGGGATTTCGGGTCGGTCGCACTTCCCTTTCGGGTTTTCCTCTCAAAAGGAACGATCAGGCAGCTTTTGTGGGTCGGAAACGGGGATTTGGAAAAAGCGGGAAGAGTCCGGTTTTCCCCTCTGGCTTTAAGGGAGGGTCTGGCTTTTTTGGAGGCTTTTGTACTGTTTCATTTGGGGATGATGCCCCGGAGTCTGGGTTTTTTGCGGCAGTTACGGTCTGCTTTATGATTTATGTTTCCCTTTTTCTGTCGTGTTTAATATAAGCATCCCCCTGCTTCAGGAGATGCCTTTTTTTATTGTTTTTGTCTGTCTGCTATTTTTTGTTTACATTTACCGCGGCTGGTCCCTTGGGTCCCTGTTCCACTTCAAAGGTCACTCTGTCTCCTTCGCCCAGTGTTTTGAATCCTTCCCCGCTGATTGCCGTATGATGAACAAACACATCTGGTCCCTCTTCCTGCTCTATGAAGCCGAAGCCTTTTCTGTCACTGAACCACTTAACAATTCCTTCTGCCATTGTGCCAACCTCCTTTTAAAATGTTTATACTCCCAAACCTCAGGTTGCCACATTGACAAATGAAACAATCCTTCAGAACGAGAAGTCACT
>JAOZLU010000052.1:12211-14706 GCA_029934695.1 Desulfobacterales bacterium
CAGACCTTTCTGTATTCGCATTTTCCGCATTTTCCTTTCAGGTTGTCAAAGTTGCGTAAGGATAAGAAAATATCCGAGTGATTCCAGACATCATTAAAAGATGTCTTTGTGATGTCGCCGCAGTTGAGATTGAGGAATCCGCAGGGCTGCACAATGCCCTGATGCGAGATAAAACAGAAGCCTGTACCTCCCAGACATCCTCTGGTAACAGCGTCCAGTCCGTGGGTCTGGAAGGTGACGGATTTTCCCTCTTCTTTTGCCCTTTGCCGGAGAATGCGATAATAATGCGGCGCACACGTTGCTTTTAACTGCAACGGGGTTTTTTCCTTCTGGTCATAAAACCAGTTCAGAGTCTGCTCATATTCCTCTGCGGTGATTGCCTGATCCACAATATACTTGCCCCGGCCTGTGGGAACCAGGAGAAAAATGTGATGGGCAACCGCACCCAGTTCCACGGCAAGCTCCTGAATTTTTGGAATCTGGTCAAGATTTGTTTTCGTGATCGTGGTGTTGATCTGAAACTCGATGCCGGCCTCTTTTGCAAATCTGATGCCGTTCAGTGCGCCTTCATAAGCGCCGTCAACTCCCCTGAAGCAGTCGTGGCTTTCTTTTGTCGCACCGTCCAGACTGATGCTGATTCTTCTGATGCCGGCATCCGCCATCTGTCTGGCAGAGGTTTCCGTGATCAGGGTTCCGTTGGGGGCCATCACCATGCGGAGTCCCTTGTCTGTTCCGTAGCCTGCAATTTCAAATATGTCGGGCCGAAGCAGGGGCTCTCCGCCTGTCAGGATGACGATGGGAGTCCCGGTTTCGGCAATCTGATCCAGCAAACGGAGAGACGCGGGGGTATCCAGTTCTCCGGTATATGGTCCCATTGTTGCGGATGCACGGCAGTGGATACAGGAAAGGTTGCAGTTGCGGGTGATTTCATAAGCAACCAGGCGGAGCGTGGCTTCTTTTTTCTCTTTGTGAGGATGTGGTGATTTATCTGGTTTCATTGGTTCTGTGGGTTCTCCATGCAGTGAGAATTCCGAGTGAATTCTTCAATAGATTGTTTCATTTGTGTCCTGTAAAATCTGTGTATAGGACCTGTACAGGACAAAAAATGGGCGGGAAAGAAACCCATACGCATCAGGCTAAGACTGCCGGACGGGGTTTGCAACCCCGTCCGAAACCTTTGCTGCCGTGAATATACAAAACATTACGGACGGGTTGCAAATCCCGTCAGGCAGAGGACTTGTTCCCATCTTCCAGATGTAGAGCCCCTAATCGTTTTAGAATTTCTCCCGGTTCAATTGAAAATTCGTTCTTCCATGCCGTGCATTTCCCATCCTCAATTAAACCGGTTACAAACCCAAAATTGAAAAGGGCTTGGCTAAAGCGATATCCAGAATTCTTTTCCATGTAATGTGTAAGTGCTGATAGGAGTTTCTTGTTATCTTCTATTCGCTGTTTTGTGAAAGCATCTTCATCGAACTTGGTCATTGCTATTTTTTCCCTCAATTTTCAGAGCTATAAACGGCAGATAACAGATGTCTATTGATATGCAGGCCATTTTATGACAGAATTTTTTCGATTCACCAGTGTAAGGTTTCGCGCAATATGTCTCATAACTTCTGTATAATAAATATATTATATGCGAACAGACTATGTCAAGAATTAATTTCCAACCAATGGGTAATGAAATCTCAATAGACAAAAGTCAAATGACAAACAAATCACAATGACCAAAATTCCAAATCTTATTTGAAATTACTGCCGGACAGGATTTGAAATCCCGTCCACAATGTTTTCGCCGGATTGCCAAATTCGGCAGGCGGCTCGGATTTGGCAATCCGAGTTGAGCATACAGGGATGTTTAACAGGAGGTCTATAAATTATGGGTGTTACAATCCATTATCGTGGAAAATTAGCCGATACCGGGCAAATCAAAAAAATTTCTGACGAACTGATCACTGTTGCGGAAAAGATGAACTGGGGAGTGGACTTCCCTTGATGAGGACTGGGACAAGCCGGCAACTGCAACACTTGTCACCGTCGGTGAAAAGAGCATCGCACGAATCAAAGGCCATCTTCCGTTAAAAGGTGTATCCCTGACTCCGGAGGGTGCTGATTCGCTGAGAGTTTTCTTTGATCCCCAAGGCAACCTGCGTGATCCCATAAACCTGATATTGATCATGGAGGGGACATTAAAGCCGGAAGACGCATGGGTTTTTACAAAAGCACAGTTCGCTTCTCCTGAAATGCATATTCAAATTGTGGGTCTGTTGAAATATCTCAAAAAGCATCATATCCCTGATCTGGAAGTTCACGATGAAGGGGGACATATTTCCGAATTTTCCGCCGAAGAAGTGGCTTTGATGATTGAAGGGCTGATCCGTGAGAAGATAGGACCGGATGATATTCAGCTCAATGACCAAATTTCCAAACCTTATTTGAGGTTTGGAATTTATTTGGAATTTGGCCATTGTGATTTGTGATTTATTTGGAATTTG
>JAOZLU010000052.1:14806-21134 GCA_029934695.1 Desulfobacterales bacterium
GTTTGGAATTTATTTGGAATTTGGCCATTGTGATTTGTGATTTATTTGGAATTTGGCCATTGTGATTTGTGATTTATTTGGAATTTGTGATTTGTGATTTATTTGGAATTTATCGGTAAATCTCGTTATCATTGATGACCGAGGACAGAAATTTATGAAGATTATTTACCAGCGGATGTTTTTGCATCGAATGAATTGTCTGCTCATCTAAGTTTCCGAGTATTTTTTCTGCTATCTGATCTTCACCTCCAAGTACATCGGATAAGAACTCTTTCGGATTCAGTCTGCCCGCTTCCCATTCAGTATCAGAAAACTTCCGGTTGGCAAGTCTTTCAACAAAAGTCTGATCCTGAAGGAACAGCATTTCCGTTTTCGGCACTGCCAAAAGCACGTCAAAGCGGATGCCTGGAGATACATAATCGAGAAGTTCCTCCAAAAGAAGGCTCTGCTCCTCAATTACTGATTCATCAGTTGTATCAGTATCAACAACCAGCACCACCGGGCGTTGCTTCACAGCAAGAACCGATCTTGCCAGAGAGCAGGCTGAAGAGCGAAATGCTCCGAATGCAAACTCTGTTTCATTGACGATATTATCTGGAAGCAGTCTGTTAAGTATCCCAAGTGCGGACTGACCGTTTGTTATCACATAAGCTTTCTTCATGGCAGCCTCTATTTAATTTTAAGGTAGTAATCTGGAATTCCATCCTCAATACAATGGCGATATTTTTCAATAAGCCCCCGCTTCATATACCGTTTCCTAAGCGCATAAGTGATTTCCTCACCTGTCCATAGAAGTATTTTCTGAGGTGAAGTTTTCTGTTCCAGCATAAGAGCGGATTCAGTGAACCCGCTACGGCTGAAAACCATGCCCATTGTGGCCGTCGGCCTTCGGGAAAGCTGATTCCGCAATTTTGCCATAGGCTCAATATTCACACTCTCTGCCTGATCTTTGCACTCGATTAAAAAGGCAAGGCCCTCCAGATAGACAACCCCGTCTATCTGTTCAAGCTTTCCCACATTGTACGGCCAGCGAATTTTTGCGCCGTCCAGTTGAAATGCCCGGAGTACCAAATATTCAAATGCCCTGCCCGGCATCCAGCCTTCCTTATCCGTAGTTCCTGCCTCTATCCGTTCCCAAAGCGATAAAAGGCTGTCCCAGTCATATTCGGAAATTTTTTTCTCGTATTCAATATTGCTGTCCATTTTCCGGAATCTCTGAAAATTCAAAAAAAACAGGGCTGTCCCTTTCGGAACAGCCCTGTCTTATTTGTCATTTATGCTGCGGTTTTTCAGTGAGTGCCAGCAGCTTTGCCCAACAGACCAGCAATAGCGCCAGCCTGGGGATGAGCATAGATAAGGATCAGAGCGACTACCAATGCGTAGATACACAGAGATTCGATCATAGCAAGACCGATCAGCATGGTAACAGTTACCTTACCTGAAGATTCAGGATTTCTTGCAATACCTTCAACAGCAGCTTTCAGGCCAATGCCCTGCCCGAGGCCACAGCCAAAAGCTGCAATTGCAACCCCAAAACCGGCAGCAGTCACGCAAGCGATGAAAAAATTTAATGCTTGTGCTTCCATATTCTGTTTCTTCCTCCTTTTTAAATTTTACTCCTAAGCTTCTTCCATTATCCCAAAAAATCATTCCAGTTTATCAGTCACCAGTTATCGTTCCGATAAGCCCGTAAAGACCTGAAACGCTGTTAATGATCACTGATTACCGGTTACTGACTAGTACAGCAACTCGTAAATTTGTCACCCCCCTCTTAGCTATTATATAAGAGAGGGGGTGACGAACTTGTAAGTTGTGGTACTAGTGTGCATGTTCCATGGAGCCTGTAAAATACATGATTGACAACAGGAAAAACACAAACGCCTGTACAAAGGCGACAAAAACGCCAAGTGCCATGATCGGCAACGGCGCAAAAAAAGCGCCTGCCAGTGAGAAAAGAATGCCCAGAACCAACTCATGCCCCATCATATTACCGAAAAGACGGAAGGACAGGGAGAGAATACGGGCAACATGACCGATAACCTCAATGGGGAGCATAATCGGAATCATCCACCATACAGGCCCCAAGAAATGCTTGATATAGCTTGGACCATGATACAAGAGACCGATAATATGGGTAAAAACAACAACCACCACCGCACAGGAAAGCGTCGTGTTCAGGCTGGCGGTCGGCGGATAAAAGCCCGGAATCAGGCCGATCAGGTTGCACCCGAGAATATAAATGAATATGGTTGCAGCCAGGGGCAAGAGCCACCGCCCCTCTTCTCCGGTAACTGTTACCATAAACTCTTCGATGCTGGAAATGATAACTTCCAGCAAATTTTGCACTTTGCCCGGAACCATGCTCATGGCCTTGACCGGCATGTAACCGAAAACAATAAGCAGAATCATTACCACCCATGAATACACCACATGGGGATATGCATGGGCAAAATGTCCCAGACCGAGCATTTCAAACAACTTCACAAAAAACAGATAGGGATGTTCCACTTTTTTACATTGCCTCCTTCAAAAAAAGTTTTTTTAGTTCCAACAAGGTTGCAAGGGTAATGCTCGCAACCACAACGGAAAGGCCGACAAACAGGCCTAAAGGGTTGACATAGTGTCCTGATATCAGGACGAATATAATAAAACCGCTCGCAATGAAACGGATATAATACTTGGCAATGATGATGTTGTGAGACGAAAGATGAGGCGGTCTGAGGGCTTTTTTAAGCGTCCGATATAACAGATGAAAATTTATTGTGACAATAAGCCCCCCAAATATGATCCCTCTGGCGAAATCCGGTGGGGACATCATAAGACCAGTAATACTTACCGCCAAAAGAAGGATCCAGTTTGAACGGGTAATAAATATTAAAAGACGTTGCTGAATATTCACAATAATTTTTTTCCTGTCACAGTTTTCTGCTTCTTTCTATTGCCATTCCAATATTTCTGAATCCTGCCGCGATTCCAAGGCCCAGAAAAATAAGCGTGAGCCACGGCGTTGTGTGAAATACATGCCTGTCAAGATATACGCCCGCCCCCAGTCCGATGAAAATTGAAAGTGCCACTGAGAGCCCGATACTGCTGAAATACGTCAGTTCCTTCAAGTTACTTACGTTCTCTTTTTTCATAAAAACGAATGCTTTCCCGGACAGGAATAACAGACATCATAATCCTCTGCGAAAGTTAAAGAGAGACCTTTAGCACAGGATAATCATCAAGTCAATGCAAAAATTCACAGAAATTAAAATTTCAGCACATCGGAAATTTATCTGTCACCGCTATTTTCGGATTCAATCCTTATTATATCTGCTGAATTTCACAGGCACTGTGACATGCATTGCAAATTTTATTCATATTTTAAGGATGCTTGCATTAAAAACCGGTCCGTCCGCACATGCGTGAAAATATCTGTCTGAATCCTTTCTGCTTTCAACAGCACATCCAAGACAGGCCCCCATGCCGCAGGCCATCATGGTTTCAATGGACACCTGGCACGGCACGGCATATATTTCTGTCATCTGAGTGACAGCTTTCAGCATTGGTGTCGGGCCGCACGCGTAAATCATGTCCGGCCGATGTTCTTTTATGGCTGCGCTGACAATATCTGTGACAAACCCTTTTTTGCCGGCACTTCCGTCATCTGTTGTGGTATTTACGGACATTCCCAAGGTGAAAAAATGATCCCCGCACAGCAGATCATCCTTTGATCTGCCGCCATTAAATACCATGCACTTTGAAAGGTCAACCCCTTTTTTTTGCAAAGATGAGGCCAGAAAAACCATGGGGGCGATTCCGACTCCGCCGGCAACCATAAAAATGCGGCCGATGGTATCGGGGATAAGGAAATGGCTGCCCAAAGGCCCCAGAACGCCGATGATGTCCCCTTTTTTATAAAAGGAAAGCTTTTTTGTGCATGTTCCCACGATTTTATAAAGTATCTCAACCCCTTGTCCATGGCTGTCAGTTGTGACAAGCCTGTGTATGGAAAACGGACGCCGAAGCAGCGGGGCAGTCTGATCCCCAAATCCCAGCATAATGAACTGCCCGGGTTGTGCATCTGAATATCCCCTGTGGCATTTTATGCCAATCCTGTAATAGGAAGGCCCTATCTTTTTGTTCCACAGTATCTGATTTTTTTCCTGAAACATATCTTGCTTAATTTTTTGCAGTGTCAAGGACAGCATCAATCAAATTCACGGTCCTCATTTATACCTTAATTAATATTAGCCAGATAAAAACACCAAGCCTTTAGCAAAAAAGGAGGCAGAATGCAATCCTTAAAATGAAATTACGCCCATAAAAGAGTCTTGAATGAATAAAAATGTTGTCTGATGGGGTCAGACCGCGGGATTTCTCAATCCCGCGGGAGCAACTTTATGACTGTCCTTCCCCTTTGTAAACAGGAAGAATGGTGGTGAACGTCGTTCCGGAACCCAGGCTGCTTCTGACCTTAATATCCCCGCCGTGGTCTTTTATGAATCCGTAACACACAGAGAGACCAAGCCCGACCCCTTTCACACTGTCTGTCTTGGTTGTGAAAAAAGTGTCAAAAATCTTGTCGAGATTTTCTTCTTTAATACCCTGCCCGGTGTCGGTAACACTGATTACGGCATCATCTCCGTCAGCTTCGGTTTTCACTGTCAGAATGCCGCCTTCCGGCATGGCATCCCTGGCATTTGAGATCATATTAAGAAAAACCTGCCGCAACTGGCTCGTTGACGCGTAAATTTTCCCCAGATTTTCAGCAAAAGAGGAAAAAATCTTGATACTGTGTTCCCGCAGTTGCTTTTCATACAAAAGCAGTATCTCGTCAAGAATCGTATTGATGTCCACAGCTTTTTTTTCCTCCTCGTCAGGTTTGGAAAAGGAGAGCATCTTGCGGAGCATGTCGGCCAGTCTCATGGTTTCGGAAAGCGACATGTCCAGAAGCCTTCTTCTCTTGTTCTGGGGGGAAATCTCGGTTTTCATCAGTTCCAGAGTGTTCATGATTCCATAGAGGGGATTGTTCACCTCATGGGCAATCTGAGAGGTCAGACGCCCCATGGCTGCCAGCTTTTCAGACTGCAACAACTGTTCCTGTGTCCGCCTCAGCGTCCGTTCCATTTCCAGTCTCTGACCGAGATCAACGAATATGCCCACAGAAGCAATTTTGTCTCCCTTTTCATCGTAAATGATATTCGTGGAAAGATTTCCCTCAACGACTTCGCCGCTATCTTTCACAAATGTCATCGGATAAGATCTTAATTTGCCCAGGCCGCCATAATCCGGACTTTCCATCATTTTCATCACTTTCTGCGCCATCCCCTCCGGATAAAATTCCTTGATGTTCGTCTTGCCGATCACATCAAGGGCCTTGTATCCGAGGGTTTCTTCGGCACCCTGGTTCCATATAATCACATTCCCTTTCATATCTGTGGCCATGATGGCATTGGGGGAACACATAATCACCTGGTCCAGGAAGTCATGGGCTTTCTTAATCTCCTTTTCCATCTGTTTTTTCTGGGTCTGATCTGTCATAATCCCTTCATAGCCCAGGATATCCCCCTTATGGTCATAACGGACATGGCCTGTGAGCAGAATCGGGACAGGTGTTCCGTCCTTATGCTTAAAATCAACTTCATAGTCTGTCACATGGCCTTCCTGCTCAATAATTTCCTTGAATTTTCGGCGATCTTCAGGTTTCAGGTACAGATCTTTGGCAATATCAAGACTGAGAAACTCCGCTTTGTCTTCATAGCCTAACATATCCAGAAGGGCCTCGTTGGCGTCAAGAAATTTTCCTTCCTTGCTACTGACAAAGACACCGCACCCCACATGCTCAAACAGATTTTTATAATCTGCTTCCTTGGCTCTGAGCTTTTCTTCCCGCTCTTTTGACCGGGTAATGTCCCGATATATCGTCAGTTTGGACTTTGTCCCGTCAGTGTTCCTCAGAGACAGGTCAGTAACATCATAAATTTTATCAGCCATCGGAATATACAACTCCCAGTGGAGCGTTTCCTCGTCTTCAAAAACCTTGTCTGCCCTGCACCAGAAGCACGGTTCATCAGCCTGATTTATCACCTCATAGCATTTCTTTCCCGTGCCCTCTCCGAAAACTTCGATCATGGTCTTATTCATGAACTCGACTGTATAGTCCTGCCTGATGATATAAATGCCGTCCTCCATCGCTTCAAGGATGGAGGTAAGATTCTGAGCTTTCTTATCCATTATATGACACCTCACTGTTTGATGTTTGATGTTTGATGTTTGATGTTTGATGTTTGTTTGATGTTTGATGTTTGATGTTTGATATCCAGCATCAAACATTCCAGTCTCG
>JAOZLU010000468.1 GCA_029934695.1 Desulfobacterales bacterium
TAATGCAATATAATTTGGATGTCAAGTGGTATTTCCAAAAAAATAAGAATATTTCGTTTTGGACTGTCGAACTATACTTATTTTAAAAGTATATGCAAAGTATATGCCAAAAGATGCTATTTTTGCTTTTTTCCCTGCTTTTTGCTGATAACCCCATTAAATAATTGTTTATTTTTTATCACACCTCTGAGGGGGACAAGAGGGAGCATCTTATAAAATCTTATAATGGAATTCAATGGAAACCGGGGTTTCTTCAGATAAAACTTTTGAATAACAGGAGCTTATATGACTATCATTTGAATTATGATTATAATTGAATCTATTGGAAATAGAGGAAAGGCTGAACCTCTTCCGAAAGGGAGCAGCATACTGATTTTTCAACATTCCTGATTTTAACGCTTTTGTGGTCTCACAGGCAATATGACACCGGATTTCAGGATTGAACGGATGTTCCCGGGTACTTATTGACCGCATGAAATCACCTGGAAGCACAAAATCCGTCAGAACCGACAACAGCCTGAAAGATCAAAGTATTAGCGGAAGAGTACCCGGTTTGGGCTCATGCTCCCAATACTTCACAAGATATAGGGAACTTTCAGATTGTAGCCTTTGTAAACGACGAAGGTTTCCACAGACTGGATATCCTTCAGGTGGGACACTTCGTTTGTGTAAAATTCAAGCAGGTCAAATCCTTCCTTGAACAGAACTGTTACCATCAGGTCAAATCGGCCTGTGACAACGGCTACAGATACCACGCCTTTTAATTTGCTGAACTCCTCTCCTTTTCTGGCCATATCCATGGTGTTCAGTTTAACGCCGATGATGGCAAGCCGATGTCCGGGAACGGTTTCAGTATCCACAAAACCGGAAATTTCCATAACTCCTTCGCTTATCAGTTTATTGACCCGCGTTCTTACTGTGTTTTCGGAAATACACAGATCATCTGCAATCTCTTTGAAGGATTTTCTTCCATTCCGAAGGTGCCTGATAATGGCGATATTGGTTTCATCAAATTTCATAATTTTATTCACCTTAAGTTTTTTAAAATGAATTATATAAGCGGACTGATGGTATTGTCAATATTTTTTATATATTTTTTGATAACATAAAAAAATACTGACTTTTTTAATGATAATTATTTTTTATGCTGATAATATAAGTATTTACCACTTTTTTTAAAAAAAACATCAAAAAATGGTATTTTTTGCTTGAAAAAATAATTTCCTTACTGTAAGCAAGGAACATAACAAAAAAGTATAAGCAGAAAATATATAAATGAAGGAGTCTGTCATGGCAACAAAAATCACTATTATAGGCGCGGGACCCGGAGGGTATATTTCGGCCATACGTGCAGCCCAACTGGGTGCTGAGGTCACTGTCATTGAGCGGGACAATGTGGGAGGAACCTGTCTGAACCAGGGGTGTATCCCTTCCAAAATTATGATCACAACAGCGGAAATGCTGGAAAGATTTCACAGGGCAAAGGAATTCGGCATTGCACTGGACGGGAAGGTTGCACCTGACATGCATGCGCTCATGGCCCGGAAGGAAAAAGTGATCCAGAGTCAGTCCAAGGGGATACTCGGGCTTTTCAGTCATCATAATATCCGATATCTGAAAGGGGACGGGCGTATCAAAGGCCCCGGTCTGGTGGCTGTCAGGCAGGAGGATGGGGAAACTGAGGTCCGGTGGGACAAGCTGATCCTTGCTTTGGGGACACAGCCGTTCAGCATCCCTGCGTTTCCGTTTGACGGCGACAATATTCTTTCCAGCAACCACGGACTGAGTCTTCGGGAAATTCCTGAATCCATACTGATTGTCGGGGGCGGTGTCATCGGGTGTGAGTTTGCATTTATTCTGAACGCGCTCGGATCAAAGGTGACCGTGGTGGAGGCCCTGTCCCGGGTGCTTCCGCTTCCCTCGGTGGATGAAGACTGTTCCAAAGTCCTCCAGCGGGAAATGAAAAAACGCAAAATCAATGTCATTGTCAACCGGACGGTGGAAAAGGTCGAGGATAACGCGGGAAAACTCCGCGCGACCATCGGGCCTTCCCCATTTTTGGAAAAACCCACAGAAAAAGATAAAAAGCTCCGGACAGCAGAGGTTCATAAAATGCTGGTGTGCATCGGGCGCAGTCCCCTCACCGCGGACATCGGCCTTGAAACCATAGAGCTGAAGACAGATGAAAGAGGGTGGATTCCTGCCAATGAACAGATGGAGACCGATGTTCCCGGGGTTTATGCCATTGGCGATGTCCTTGGCCCTCCAAAGATCATGCTCGCCCATGTGGCATCCGCGGAAGGAATGGTTGCCGCTGAAAATGCCATGGGGAAAGCCCGGCAGATGAATTATGACGTGGTTCCCGGAGCCATTTTCACCACGCCGGAAGTCGCCAATGTGGGACTGACTGAGGCTCAGGCCAAAGAAAAAGGATACAATGCCCGGGGGGACAGCGTCCTTTTCCGAACCCTTGGGAAAGCCCAGGTTATCGGGGAAATTGCAGGGCAGGCAAAGATTGTCTCGGATGCTGAGAGCGGGAAGGTTCTGGGAGTTCACATTATCGGTCCCCACGCCACCGACCTTATCGCCGAAGGAACTTTGGCAGTGCAGATGGGATGTACTGTAAAAGATTTGGCTGAAACCATCCACGCGCATCCCACTCTTGCCGAGATCATGCTGGAAGCGTCTTTGAAAGGGCTGGACAGGTCCCTGCACGGATAAATTGAAAAGAACAGTTCAGCCGACCGCCATGAATTACAACCCTTTTCAGAGCCTTTAACATAATGTCTGTCCAAAATCAAAATGACGAACTCCTGATAATATAAGATTCAGAAAATCGGCTTACTTGTTTTCTGCAATTGCTGCGGCTTCTTCAAACTTTTTGTTCAGTGACAGTGTGATGTCAGCCGCGTCTTCCAACAAGGCGCAGATTTGGGCCATATCATTCTCTTTTGCTCTTTTGGCCCATTCCCTGTAAGTTCCCGCGTGATCATTATTATGCTTTACCCAGTGTTCAAACAATTTGACCAGTTTTTCCTCAAACGACATGGCGGTTTGGGATTCATGGTGGTGATTATGGTGACCGCTCATTTTATTCTCCTTATTTTTTGCATCCGGCATTCTCCTTTTGGAATTCAAAAGATTTAAATCCTTTGGATGTTACAGATTTTTCAATTTCTATAATTGGCGAACTTTTTGATATGTTTTCACAGAATTTCTGCATTTTGGCTCTGCCTGAAGAGAAACAGATAAATGCCTATCACAGGTGCGGGTGAAGCGCAACGTAATCTTTAAGCCGTTAACAAATGCAGAATGCAGATGAAATAATTCTTTACAACCAGATGTATCGGTGAAACAATAAAAAATTTTGTTTTAGACAGTTGCGATCCCACAAAATTCGTAGTTTCGTCACACCGCCTAAAGGCGGAACTACGAACTGTAAATGAAGGATGCCCGAGGAAACTGAAATTTTATTGGAAATCCAAATTTCATCGCGCTTAATCAGAAAGGAAATAAAGATGACCACATCTGAAAAAATAGCCGGCATTGATCCGGTAAAGCTTGACCTTGACAGCAATTTCAGCTTTGAATGCCACAAAGGAATAAAATGTTTCACCAAATGCTGCAGGGGAATTAATATTGTACTGACACCTTATGATATCGTCCGGCTCAAAAATCGTCTGCAACTGTCATCAGAAGAATTTCTGGCAATATATACTGAACCGCAATTGTTGGAAAAAACCGACCTGCCTGTGGTGACATTGAAGCTTTTGGATGATGAGTCGGAAGCCTGCCCGTTTGTCAGGGAAGACGGATGCATCATATATTCAGACAGGCCCACCGCATGCCGCTATTATCCCTTGGGGACAGCTTCACTGAGCCATAAGGAAGGGGCAGACGACCAGGATTTCTATTTTTTTGTAAATGAACCCCACTGCCTTGGATTTGAAGAGAAAAAGGAATGGAATGTCCGGGAATGGCGCAAGGATCAGGGGGTTGATATCCATGATGAGATCAATGCTGACTGGACGGATCTGCTGGTCAGGAAACGGTCGTTTCCACCAAATATCAAACTCACGGAACAGAGCAAAAAGATGTTTTTCTTAGCGAGCTACAATGCTGACAAATTCAGGAAGTTTGTTTTTGAGAGTTCGTTTTTGGAACGCTATAATATTGATAAGGAGACACTTGAAAAAATCAGGGAAAATGAGATCGAACTTTTGAAATTCGGTATTCAATGGCTGAAAAGCGTCCTGTTCGATGAGCAGGCTTTAAGATGAAACAGGGAAAACAGTCAGCAACTCTGAAATTTTCCCTCGGTAAGTACCTGGCCAAAAGTTTCCCGGGATTTTTCCCGCGGATGAACACGGATGAACGCGGATGACTCCGCCGTCTGCATTCATCTGCGTTTATCTGCGGTTCACAATATGCAAATACCTGAAAACATATGGCCAGGTACTTATTGACAAATCCGGCGGTATCCGGTTCGGATTTGCCAATCCGGTCAAGCCGGAAAGGGGATCAATCCTTCTGAAACACGGCCTTCCTACGACACATTGTTGACAAACAGAAAATGGAGATTAGCTTCTTTAATTGGACAGAGTTTCCGAGCCTGAAAGGGACAGTTTTTCGTAAGATGCAAAAATAATCGGTTGTGCTTAAAGTGTATGTTCCCGCAACAGTATGCGGCCAACCCCTCGTTCTGATTGCGGACAAGGCCATTTTAGGACGAAAATCGGAAAAAACCAACTTGCTTTTCCGTGTACAGGACAAAAAAAGAGTGGGAAAGTAACCCGGCTTTTTTTGTAAGCATTGTTCCGTTCGGTAAAAAACCGGGTGCTTATTTATTATCCTGTACACAATCTGCTTTTATAATGGAGGTGTAAAAAATGGCCTTTGAGACCAGAGAACAAGTTTTAGAAAAAGTGATGTCCATGGAGAAACCCAAATGCCCTCATTGCAACCTGGAAATGAATATGTGGGAAGTTCCCCCCATCACTTTCAGCGACGGACTCGGATGGGGGGTCCCCTATCTGTTTCTGTGTTTCAATGATGACTGCTCAATGTATGTTGAGGGATGGAAAAATTTGGAGGAAAATTTCGGCCAGAACGCATCTTACCGATGCATAAATTATCCAGGCACAGACCAATTTGAATGTATGCCTGTGTTCAGTCCGGTGGGGGCCACGGGACAGGTTATTGATGAACAGGTCGTGCTTGAACAGGAATTGCTGAAAGAAAATATAAAAAAAGGGTTTTCAGTTCTTGCAAGCTGCTATGTGGAAAAAGACGGCGTTGCTGTTCTCAATCTGCTTCTGGACCCGGTCCAGCCTTCGCGGGTCAGACTGAAAGCAGCGGAAATGATCGGCGACATCGGCACATTGGATGCCATTGATCCGATCAGAAACCACAAGTTCGGCAGTGAGCCTATTCAGGAAATGGCAGATAAGGCTGTGAAAAAAATCCATGAAAGGCATTTTACCAGGGATTGTCCGTTCTGCGCTGAAATTATAAAGAATCAGGCCAAACTCTGCAAGCACTGCGGAAAAGAGGTGGCAGGCAAATAAATTAATT
>JAOZLU010000469.1 GCA_029934695.1 Desulfobacterales bacterium
AGAGGGAGGTAAAATACAAAATGACTTAGAACCTTAAAATTTACTGTTTTATATATAGTCTTTTCCTTGTTCAGCAATGTCTGAAGCTGTTCCACATACAGACTCAGTTTCGGTGAACTGACAATCGGTTCCAAAATGTTTTCCATGATTTGATATTCCTTTTTGATAATTGATTTTTCAATCTGGGAAATCCGGGAAAATCTGCGGTTCAGATTTGCTGTCCTTCAGAGTCTGAACCGCAGACTGACACAAATTTCAAAAATGCCGCAGAGGCTATCTTCCAATCCGGGAAATCCGGGTAAATCTGCGGTTCGGATTTACCCGGGGTTTTTTCAAAAAAAAAACCGGTTTTTTCAGGTCAGTTGTCAGATTTGAGGGCCTGGGTCAGGGCAGGCACAACTTCAAACATATCACCGACTAAACCATAATCGCATTTGGCAAAGATCGGTGCATCAGGGTCTTTGTTGATTGCCACAATGACTTTGGAGGTTTTCATGCCCGCGAAATGCTGGATCGCTCCGGAAACCCCACACGCGATATAAAGTTTCGGGCTGACCGTCTTTCCGGTCTGGCCCACCTGCATGTCGTGAGGCGCAAAACCGGAATCAACCGCCATCCTCGAAGCTCCCACCGCAGCCTCTCCTAATGCCTCGGCGCAGTCATGCAGAATTTTGAAATTTTCCTCGGAGCCAATGGGACGTCCCCCGGTAATAATGATATCAGCCTCGGTCAGTTCAACCCGTTCGGAAGCTCCTTTTTTCAGTTCTTTCACCTTCATTCGCCCTGAATCCTGAACATCAGCCTGAAAAGACATCACTTCTGCCTCGCAGGGTCCAGCCTTTGCTTCAATGGCATTGGGGCGAATGCCGCAGATTCTGCACTCCCCGGTAAGTTTTATCGTTGCAAAGGTTTTTCCGGCAAAATGGAACTTGGTGACAGTATCCTCGGCCAGATTCACTCCGACACAGTCCAGCGTCAGCGGGGCATTCAGTATCGCGGCCGTCCGTGCCAGGATATCCTTTCCCTGCATACTGCTCAGACCGAACAGCGCATTGATCTCAAAATGTTTCATGGCCTCGGCCAGTGCTTTTGCCTGTAACTCCGGATTTGAACTCAGGTTCGCACCGTCAGCCGATATTTCCACGAGCTTTCCGATGCCATATTCCTGAACCGCATCCTTACAGGTCAAGCCGGAGCCGTTTATGAGCAGGCCGAAAATCTCATTTCCGCCCTCTCCCCGGGCAGCCGTAATTACGCCAAAATTCGTTTTTTTGACCTCATTGTTATCACTTGTCTCAATGAGCACACCTATATTAGCCATATTTCTCCCTTTTTGGATTGAAGATTGAAATCGGAAATATGAGCGTTGAATGACTCATTGAAAAATATTCGGGTTATCCTCTTCAATCTTCATCCTTTAATCTTCAATTTACAACACTTTTGCTTCGTTTTTAAGCAGTTGTGTCAGTTCCTCGGCCATCTCCTGCGGACTGCCCTGAAGTATTTTCCCTTTTCCCCTCTCAGGAAAGGGTTTCAGCTCTGTCAGTTTCGTGCCTGCGGCATTGATATCCAGCCCCAGGTCTGCAATATCAATCTGATCCAGTTTTTTCTTCTTGGCCTTCATAATGCCCACCATATTTGCGTAACGAGGCTCATTCAGTCCTTTTATCGCGCCGACCACGCAGGGAAGCGTCATTTCAATGACTTCTCTGCTTCCGCTGCCGATTTCACGTTCCACGGTTACATTTCCATCGCCCATGGAAAGTGCTGCGACATCACTCACCACCGGCATATCAAAGGCCGCTGCCAGGCGGTAGGGAATCTGCATTCCTTCGCTGTCAACCGACTGTTTACCGGTGAAGATCATGTCGGGCGATCCGTCCTGCTCAATCACTTTCGTGAGGGCCTGGGCTGTCAGTGAACTGTCGAGGAACTGGGTATCGGTTTTGACCAGAATGCCTCGATCCGCGCCCACTGCCAGGGCCGAGCGGATGGTTTTGGTGGCGGCTTCCTTGCCAACGGACACGATGATCACCTCGCCGCCCGCTTTCTTCCTGATTTGAATGGCCTCTTCCACCGCGTATTCGTCATAAGGGTTCATCACGAATTTGACGGACTCATCAAAGCCGCACTCGCCCACGACATTTATGTTTACGGCTGTGTCAGGAACATGTTTGATACATACATAAATTTGCATATTCATACCTCATTGGAAAAATTTATTGATGCCAGGACAGAGCGGACATTATCCGTTGGAACCAGCGTCTTATTGTCAGCAGATCGGAAATATATCCGTTATCGCCCGGTTCGGATTGATAACCGGACCCGCCGGATTTGGCAATCCCGCGGAAGTGTTTTTGATCTGCTCATAGTTCAGTTCCTGTGTCCGGTGCTTTGCCGCTCTTTTTCCTTGTTCAATATTACTGATTCTAACTGATTTTGTGGTTGCATAAGACTGATCCTTGCAAACCGCAGATGAACGCTGATAAACGCTGATGCCCGCACTCACAGGCCGTATGTGTTCATCTGCGGCATCTGCGGTTCATATCGGAAACCACAAAAACCATTAGAACCAGCAATATTAAATACAGATGGAGCTTGACAGTGAAAAATCCAAAATGAAAAGCAGATCCGCAACATTCTGAAATCATTCAGTTGGAACTGGTGACTCGGAAAATATTGGCATCAGCAATTTCAGCAGGTTACAAAGCTGTTTTCCTTTTTTTACTTTGAATTTTCCACTCTCTAAGATAATATGAACTTTAATATAAAAAAATGTTGCAAAATGCAATAATAAATTATAATTTATTGGTTTGGCAGAAATAATGAGCATTTCAGGAGGGAACGAGTGCCTTATTTATTAAACGAAAGTAAGTACCTGGCCAAAAATTTTCCGGGATTTTTTCCGGGAAAACAGCTTTCACAAATCGCATCATTGACAGGATATTATCTTATCCCTTTAAAAACACTTTGGTAAAATATAAAGATATGACAGACCAGACCTTATTAAAAGAAAAAATATACAAACGCGGGCGAATAAATCCTGATGAGGCAATTTCCCTGTTTTCCTGGGATATTATCGAACTTGGCCTCGCGGCAGACCATAGAAGAAAGCTCGCATGGCCTGAAGAAAAGGTGGGATTCATTGTTGACAGGATCATCAATTTCACTAATATCTGTGAGGCGTCATGTGCGTTCTGCGCGTTTCACGCCCGCGGTGGTCAGATTGCGCCTTATGAACTTTCACTAAATGAAATTTGCGACAAAGTGGAAGCACTCGTCAGCGCGGGTGGCGCACAGGTCATGTTGCAGGGCGGGTTGCATCCGGACTATACCCTTGATGCCTACCTCACCATGGTAAAGACAATCAGGGATCGTTTTCCAAGCGTATATCTCCACTCTTTCTCTCCTTCAGAGTTGGTGCATATTTCACGAAAGAGCGACGTATCTCTTGACGACGTGGTGAGGCATCTCAAGGCTGCCGGACTTAATTCTGTTCCCGGCGCGTCAGACCTTCTGGTGGACAGAATCCGCAGTCAGGTGAGTCACAAAAAGCTCACCACGGCAGAATGGTGCGAAGTGATGGATGTCCTTTGCCGTCACGGGATGAAGTCCAGTGCGACCATGACTTACGGAATGGGAGAGACGCTTGAGGAAAAAATCTCCCACCTCCGCGTGATACGAGACGTGCAGGATAGTACAGGAATACTTCGTGCCTTTATTCCCTGGTCTTTTTCTCCTGCACACACACGCCTGGAGACCATCCTCCCGGCCACCGGCATTGACTATCTCAGAATTGTCGCAATTTCAAGGATATTCCTCGACAACATTACCCACATCCAGGCCGGAT
Source organism: Desulfobacterales bacterium (assembly GCA_029934695.1). Classification (GTDB taxonomy): domain Bacteria; phylum Desulfobacterota; class Desulfobacteria; order Desulfobacterales; family 4be13; genus JAOZLU01. Next base: position 3,851 of record JAOZLU010000469.1, read on the forward strand.
GGCTCACAGAGGGACTTAAACTGGCGCAGATTGCACTCACCATGGGGGCCAACGATATGGGAGGCATACTCATGGAGGAAGTTGTTGTGAAGGCCACCGGAATTGAAACCCGCACCAATACAGAGGAATTCATCGAACTCATCAAAGACGCGGGGAAAATTCCCGTGCAAAGAGATTCTCAGTATAACGCTTTGAAAAACTATTAAGTGTCCCATTTTTGTAAGGCAAATTTCCAATTTGCCCGGATGACCAACGGCCTATGTGATTTACAGGAGAGCAACCATGCCTGAACTTACGACTGCTTTTTCTTCGTGTCCCAATGACACGTTCATATTTCATGCAATGCTTCATCAATGCACAGATACCGGGAAGTTGCGTTTTGTCCCTTATATCAGTGACGTGGAAGAATTAAACATAAAGGCGTTTTCAGAGGTGTTTCATATCACCAAACTCTCTTTTTACGCATATTTGCAACTCAGGGATCGTTACGCGCTGCTTGATTCGGGATCAGCCCTCGGATACGGATGCGGACCCATGCTGGTGGCAAAATCGCCGCCGAAATTCTGGGCAGATGCAAAAATCGCCATTCCGGGAAAATATACCACAGCACATCTGCTTCTCAAACTGTGGTGTCCTGAAATCCGCCATACAGAGGCCGTCCGCTTTGATCATATTCTCCCGGGGATAGCTTCTGGAAAATATGATGCCGGCCTCATTATCCATGAGGGGCGGTTTGTCTATCCCAAATATGACTGCATAAAAATTCTCGACTTGGGAGAGTGGTGGGAAGCGGAGACATCTCTCCCCATTCCGCTGGGATGCATCGCCATAAGAAAAGACCCGGGCACAATACAGCACAAGCGCGCTGTCGAATCTGCCCTGAAGGCTTCAGTCGCTTACGCGTTTGAGAATCCCAGAGCATCAGAGGAATTTGTGAGATTCCACGCAAAGGAGCTTGAAAAAACAGTAATAAATGATCATATTCGTCTCTATGTGAATGACTTTACGATCTCTCTGGGAGAAACCGGCATAAAGGCGATTCAAACCCTTGAGGAGATGGCGAGATGTCGAAATATCCTGTAGTCGGAATTGTGATGGCGACCCTGCTGGAAGCTGATCCCTTTATCGGGGGACTTTCACTCAGTCCCTGTGAGAAAAATCCTTTTCCTGTCTATGAAAATAAGCGGATCCGCCTGATCATCTCAGGTATCGGAAAAGCCAATGCAGCAATGGCGTCTGCCTGTCTGATCCTGAAATTTCAGCCCTTGGGTGTCCTTAATCTCGGTGCTGCCGGGTCAACATGTATGAAACCTCTCGGAGAATGCTATCATATCACAAAGGTGATCGAACCTGACAGACCTGATTTGAAATCAGGCGAGTTTCATGTCCATGTTCCGCAAATATATGATGGGTTTCGGACAGCCACGCTTGCCACCCGTGACAAGCCCGTGACGGATGATTTGGAAAGGAGAGAGGTTTCTTTGTATGCCCAGCTCGCGGATATGGAAGGTGCTTCTGTGGTGCAGACCTGCGAGCGTTTTCACACGGAATGCTATCTTTTCAAATTTGTGAGCGACTCATCAAATGACGATGAATGCCTTGATATAAAAAAAAATATTGAACAATACAGAGATGCTTTCTATAAATTTTTCTGCGACTCGGTATTACCATGCTTGATGTTTGATGTTTGATGTTTGATGTTTGATGTTGGATGTTGGATGTT
>JAOZLU010000470.1 GCA_029934695.1 Desulfobacterales bacterium
TTGATGCTTGATGCTTGATGCTTGATGCTTGATGTTTGACTGCCAAACCATGGCCGTATATATGTTCAGTTACAGAATTGAAGTTCCGGGTTTAGCAAATAACCCGGAACTTGTAACCCCTTAATTTTGCGCTTGGTTTGCAGGGTGGGTTCCGCTTCGCTGCACCCTACATTTTTCAGTTACGTCTTAGACTGATTCAGTCCGCACTTGTTTTTCTTGCGATCTCACATACTTCATTGCCAGAGTGCTAATCTCCTCAATGGTTAAATCTTCCAGAATATCTGCACGCCATTGTGTATAATCAAATTTTTCTCGTTGAACAAGTGTGAGAAACCGTTCAGCTTCAATCATATCCATATAGCGGAATAAAACAGAAAATCCCTCATAACTAATTTCTGTATCTGTTCTCATGAGCGTTCCTCCAGAATAGTGGTAACAAATTCAACAGGACTGATGATATGGACTTCCGTGATGTCCTGTCGTTTTTTGAGTAATTTGTCATCAGTGGTCAGAAAGTAGTCGCACTGTCCCTCAATCGCACAGGCGAGATGTAACGAATCTTTTTTTTTGACACCTTGTTCTTGAAATGTATGCCCGCATGATAAAATGGTCGGCGTTTCACAGACCACGTTGCTGGCAAATATTTTCCATTTCTGAATACGTTCTCGTTTATTCTTATACGGATTCATGCTGTTTTCAAATTCAAGGATATACGACCAGGTCAGTTCAAGTTCCTGTCTCCTGACTTTTCCCTGAATATGGAGTTTCGCATCCGTCTCAAGCTTAATGCGGATAAATGACTGATCATCAAAGGGGCGATTAAAGCAACAATTGTCTAAATAAATGTTCATCGTGCGTATTCCTCTGTTTTATACATTTCAGCACTCTTTTATTCAAATTTCAAACAAAAATTCACTATCGGGATTCTGAACCACAGATTATCGAGATTGCAGTAATACAGCGATAATTTAAATCATTCTTATCGGAAATCCGAAGGCATGTCAATCACTTTTTTATTTCCCATCATCTGAGTATATCGGGTTTATAATTCTATATCTTGTATTATCTGAAGGTCAGAGCCAGCCATTTTCTATCCGCAACTTATTGATTTGACGATAATGATCGAAGAATAAAAAACAATTATAAATTGAATGTCATTCATCACCATATTTACACCCGAGCGATTTTTGCCGCCACAGGGTAACTATCAGATTGAAATTACAAATAAGGCGGATATTGGGAATTATCAGATCAGCCTTCTCGGACCAAACAACAAACCCACGATTACGGTGGATTCTCCGGCAGCCGATCTGATATGGGACGGAACATCTCCTGTAGAGATTTCCTGGACAGCGGAAGATATGGATGATAACGCGGATATAGACCTCTATTTTGATACCGACAATACGGGAAATAACGGAATACTCATTACCTCGGGAATTAAAGAGGAAGATGCTGTAAGTTCTTATCAATGGAATATTGATCAGAATATTCAATCTGGAGCATACTATGTTTACGCAAAGATTGATGACGGCGAAAACGCTCCGCTATTTGCATATAGTGCCGGAAAAATCGCCATTGAGAATCCTAATGCGCCTGCCGTTCCAAGTAATGTTGTTGTAACCTCCAAAGATGGTGGTCTTAAATTGGAATGGGATGAAAATACAGAGGAAAACCTGACAGGTTACAGGGTTTACCTTTCCGATAACCCCGGAAGCGGTATCTTTAATTATGATTTCGGAGTAGGAATGGATACGTCCTATGAAATCCAAGGTATTGTAAACGGACAGGATTACGAAGTGGCGGTAAGCGCTGTCAATTCCGATGGCTTTGAAAGCAGTTTAAGCGTATCTCAGCAGGCCACGCCGAATGGCACAGGTGTCGGAGGGAGTCCTGATCTGATGGTTGACACAGATAATTCATCAGTTACATTGAACTCGGATTCTGAGGATGTGATCATGATTCAGGTTCGAATCAATAACATCGGCACTTATGACTCTTATTCAGCAAGAGTGTCATGCTATTACGGAGAGATATCGGAAGCGAATTTTATCGGCACTCAATTAGTGGGTCAGATTGACGCGGGGAATTATCTGGATGCCGAATTTGAGTTTGATACCGGCGTTTTGCTCAGTAATCCGACTTCCAAAGGTATTTTTGTAAATATTAATGAGGTTGTGCTTCCCGAATTGGAGACGGGAAACAACCTTGGCATTATTAAGAATGCTCTGCCCAAGGATAAACCATGCAAGGCAAGATTTATGGCCGACCCTGTAAGCGGCTTTGCGCCTTTGACAGTGACCTTTGACGGTTCAGGATCACAGGGGGAAAGCTTTGAGTGGGATTACGGAGATGGGAGTGCCAAAGGCACCGGCAAAACACCGAGTCACATATACACCTCTTCAGGAGTCTATTCAGCCAGTCTTACGGCAGACGATCCGGCAAATAATTGTACAGATACAAGGACAGTTACGATCACGGTTATCTCAACAGCAGAAGTGAATCAGCCTCCCATAGCCTATGCTGGTCCGAATCAGATGATCTACGAAAGCGAGATGACGGCTATATTGGATGGTTCAGGCTCTTATGACCCGAATCCTGGCGATATCATAGCCTATCGCTGGAATCAGACCGCTGGCACGGCTGTGGAACTTTCCGATCCCACCGATGTTAAACCGAGGTTTACTGTGTCGAATATTGCTGAGGAATCCCTTGAATTTGAACTGACGGTGACGGATGGTGTTTTGGAGGACAAAGCTAAAGTTATGATAATCGTAAAAAAGTTAAAAGAATATCACAGCGGAGATTACAACCCGGCAGACCATAAAATCAGCCTTTCAGAGTTACTTCGTGTTGTTCAGCTTTATAATAGTGAATCCTATCACTGTGATTCTGAGGGAGAAGACGGATATGCTGTCGGAAATGGTGATAAGAACTGCATGCCCCACGATTCTGACTACAATCCCCAAGACTGGAGCGTCAGCCTGAGTGAGCTTTTGCGATTTATTCAGTTGTATAAATCCTCAGAATACCAGACAGATCCGAATGGAGAGGACGGATTCTCACCAATCGGAAAATAATCCTTGAGGAATATCAGGTTGCAAACTTCAAGCTGATAACCTGATTCCCCGTGTAAATGGAACCAAGTCTTTAATTTTGCTGTCAAAAAAATAAGACATGATTCCATTTACACACAAATCAATTGAGTGTAACCAAAATTAAACATATTTTTTATGGTTAAAGGGTTATATTTGGGGTGATGAAAATGTTGCTGATATTCTTTCCACCTTTCACTTTCACTCATGCCTGAAACTGATTCAGTTTAAAATAAATTCCCCTGTTTTTCATCAGTTCCTCATAAGTTCCGGTCTCAACAATTTCTCCTTTGTGAAGCACGAGGATTTTGTCAGCATTGCGTGTGGTTGACAGACGATGCGCCACAATAACGGATGTCCTGTTACGCATCAGGTTTGAAATCGCTTCCTGTATTTTCGCTTCTGTTTCCGAATCAATATACGACGTGGCTTCGTCAAGGATAATCAGATCCGGATCATGGGCAAAGGCTCTCGCTATGGAGATGAGCTGACGCTCGCCGCTTGAAATAGATGCGCCTCCCTCGGAGAGTTCTGTGTCAAGACCCTCCGGCAATCTCTTGATAAAAGACTTGCACTTGGATGCCGTCAGAATACGTTCTGTCTCTTCTTCTTTCATGCACACCTCCTGTTCCCGGGGACCGGTCTGAGGACGACAGGAATTTCTCTGGAAAATATTATCTTCTATGCTTCCTGAAAACAGAAAAGGATCCTGAAGAACCAGAGCAATTTTTGATCTTAAAGCGGAAATATCGGATTCCCTTATATCCCGCCCATTGATAAGTACCTGGCCGGAGAGAGGATCATAAAATCGGATAATCAGGTTGATCAGAGACGTCTTTCCCGAACCTGTGGGGCCGACAATGGCGATGGTTTCGCCGGCACGCACTTTCAGCGAAACTCCCTTCAGCACAGTTTCTCCGGGAACATAAGCGAACGAAACATCCCTCATTTCAATTTCTGTGATTTTGTCCGTTGCCAGTGTTTCGTTGTCAGTTGTTTCGGCAGCCGGCAACTTCTCCTCATTGTCCAAAAGAAGGAATATCCTTTCCGCGGATGCCAGGGCATTTTGCATGACATTATATTTCTGAGCGAGGTCCTTGATCGGGCCGAAAAACATCTTCATATAGGCAATAAACGCCACCAATTCGCCCAGGCTGATCTTTCCTGAAAGAACCCGGGTGCCTCCGTAAAAGAGTACAACAGCAATGACAAAAACATCCAAAAAGCCCATGAACCTAAGGAAAGTCGCAAAGACCCGAACCTGTCTCATACCCGCCAGATAGTGTTCATGGTCCAGCTTTTCAAAGTCGCGGTAATTTTTCATCTCCTGCCTGAACAGTTGAATAATTTTTATCCCGCTGATGGTTTCCGAAAACCGGGTATTTATCTCAGCAACCTTTAATCTCATGACCCTGAACGCGTCTCTGGCCTGGTCCGCAAAAGAGAGGGAGCCGTACAGGACAAGGGGGAGGACTGTAAAAGAGATAAGTGCCAACTCCCGGTTAATGCCCATGAGAATAACCGTGACACCGATAATAAGTAGCACGTCCTTAAAGATAAATATAATCATGGAGCCGAACACTTCATGCATATTCTGAACATCATTGGTGACCCGCGTCACAAGCCGCCCCACCGGATTATGGGTAAAAAACGAAACAGACAGGCTCTGAATGTGTGAGAAAAGCTGCATTCTCAGATCATGCATGATCTTCTGGCCCGTATATTCCATAATCATGATCTGTATAAAACTGAGAATAAAATTGACCAGTATGGCAAAAAGAAAAACAGCCGCGGCAAGGCCGACTCCGGAAAGATCGTTTTTCCGCAATGCGACAAGGTCCTTTGTCTCAAGTTCCGAAAGGTCATCAAAAGGGATCAGTGCATCATATCCGTGTATCCTGAAATGATTCGGATACTTAAGGACAATAGCCTTTGCCTCAGTGTCAGCGATATTCACCTTAAAATATCTTATTTTTGAACCTTCAATTTTGAACTTTGAATTCCGAATGTCAAACTCAGGTACAATATAGCGATCTATTGCAACCTTTGTAATGTACGGAACGGAAAGATCAATCAGGGTGATCAGAATGACCAGAAAGCATGAGCAGATAAGCATTGCTTTATACGGCACCATAAACGGCCAGAGCCGTTTCAGTATCTTCATATCGTAGGCTTTGCCAAGTTTCTCTTCTTCAAAATATTCGGATTTGGAACGCATAAAATATCTCTCTGCAAACTTTTTTGTTGACTACTGAGCAATAACCTCCGGTCGGCACCGGCGCGGGCGGAGTTCCATACAAATCCTTGATAACGGATTTAGGGGAGGGCTTCAGGCCGTGCCCTCCCTAAATCCACTATAATCAGACAAAACTTATCAACTATCCAATATCCCATTCCCTGAGTGACTCGGCCATGTTGTAATCTGTCATGTCGCATTTAAGCGGTGTTATGGAAATATAATTCTG
>JAOZLU010000471.1 GCA_029934695.1 Desulfobacterales bacterium
AGATTCTTGATGGAATGGGAGAGGTCGGCGATGACTTTGTTTCGTTCATCAACTCGGGCTTGGGCTATTTTTTGTTCGTGTTCAATCTCCGCTTGGGCTTTTTCCCGCTCTTTTTTCTCAACAAGCTCTACATTCTTTTCCTGGAGGGCCTTATTGATGTTGGCATACAAAAAGAAGAATGTGCCTTGTTGGTTGAATATCCTCTCCCTGTTCTCGGCCTTTTCCCTCTCCGCCAGAGACGATATTTCCCGGTTGAACTTGTCACAGATATCCGTCAGGATGCTTAATTTGACACGGATGACAAACAGTTCACGTCCATCCCTTTTCAAAACTTCTGATAACGATCCCCTAAATTTAGGATAATACCGAAATGACTTATAAATAAGATTCCGAATGCTTTTCGGAAATTCGTTTTCATCAAAATCGGGATCATCAAGAAGATTCGCCAGTTCCAGGTAATCCTCGTTATAGAACTCCAGTCCTTTCAGATCAAGCATTATCTCCGTTGCTCTGACCATGAAACTAATGTCTGAATCTGTTGATGTTTCTACGAAACCCATGCCATATCCATGTGCGATTGATATCCCTTTAAAAAAAGCGCTATGCATAATATGCTCTGCATATTTCCCTTCAGATGAATTCGGGGAAATCAGGGAAGCTATATCTTCTATTAATGAACTATACAATAGCTTCGGATTTTTCTCATGTTCTTTTTTGAAAGAATGCATATCATCCAAAAACATTTCCTCCTCTTTCATATTATAATGGCAAAAGCTTCGGCTTAAATAGGCCTTCAGATTTTCAGGATTGAATTTGATGGCCTTGTTGAGATCGTCCAAAGCTTCGTTGTATTTTCTCATTTTGGAATAACAATCCCCTCGAAGGTAATAAAAGAGGCTGTTTTCAGGAAAGATTCTGATTAATTCATCCAAACCGTTTATAGCTTCAGTATAATTTTGCATAGAGTGATAACAGCATGAACGAAGGAAATGTTTAATTGCTTGCATATATAAGAGAATATCTCGATGCTGATATTCCTCCACATCTTTTGGATATTCAGACTCAAGTTCAATCGCTCTGTTAAAATCATCCAAAGCCTCCGCATGGTTTTCCATCATTAAATAGCATGAGCCACGTAGCATATAGGACTCTGCATCTTCAGGAGCGAGCTTTTTGACAGCTTTGTTAAGATCATCCAAAGCCTCTCCATATTTCTGGAGCATTGAATAGCTACGTCCTCTCATAGCGTATAACCTATAATTCAGATCATCTTCAGGACTGAGTTCGATAGCTTTATTGCAGTCATTCAAAGCTTCTTCGTATCTTCCAAGATTATGATAACAATTTCCGCGTAACGTATAAAATCCCGCATCTACAGGATCGAATCTTTTGACAACTCTATTAAGATCATTCAAAGCCTCCGCATAATTTTGCATAGAAAAATAGTAAAATGAGCGGCGCATATAATTCGCTGTATCATCAGGTTCGAGTTCGATTATTCTGGTATAATCATTCAATGCCTCTTCGTATTTTCCAAGATCATAATAATACTCACCACGGATTTCATAGTTTTCGGCATTATAAGGATCGAACTCGATGGCTCTGGTATAATCATCCAAGGCTTCTTCATATCTTTCAAGACCATGATAACAATCTCCACGGCCGCTATGAAATTCTGCATTGTCAGTATCGAGTTCAATGGCTCTGCTATAATCATTCAGGGCTTCTTCGTATCTTTCAAAACAACGATAACAATATCCACGTTTGCTATAATAGTCCGCATTATCGGGGTCGAGTTCGATGGCTCTGGTATAATTCGCATTACAGGGATAGAGTTCGACGGCTCTGGTATAATCATTCAAGGCTTCTTTGTGTTTTTTCAGAGAACGATAACAAATTCCGCGGTTGCTATAATAGTCCGCAACATCAGGATTGAGTTCGATGGCTCTGGTGTAATCGCTTAGGGCATCCTCGTATTTTTCAAGGTTATAATAACAATTCCCACGATTGTTATGATACGCCGCATTATCAGGGTCGAGTTCGTTGGCTCTGGTATAATCATTCAGGGCTTCTTTGTGTTTTTTCAGAGAACGATAACAAATTCCGCGGTTGCTATAATAGTCCGCAACATCAGGATTGAGTTCGATGGCTCTGCTATAGTCACTCAGGGCTTCTTCATATCTTTCAAGAGCATAATAACATTTTCCACGGTTCTCATGATAGACGGCACTATCAGGGGCGATTTCAATGGCTCTGGTGTAATCGCTCAGGGCTTCCTCGTATCTTCCAAGATTATGATAACAATCTCCACGGTTCTCATGATAGACGGCACTATCAGGGGCGATTTCAATGGCTCTGGTGTAATCGCTCAGGGCTTCCTCGTATCTTCCAAGATTATGATAACAATCTCCACGTTTTTTACAATACTCCGCATTATCAGAATCGAGTTCAATGGCTTTGGCATAATCATTTAAGGCTTCTTCGTGTTTTTTTAGAGAACAATAACATACCCCACGATTACTATAAAATTCTGGATTATCGGGATCGAGTTCAATAGCTCTGGCATAGTCATTAAACATTTCCTCGTACCTTTGGAGAACATAACACGCCAGCCCATGCAGATAATAACTCACTGCATTATCAGGCTCAAGTTTAATAGCTTTGTTAAAGTCCTCCGAAGCCTCTGCATACTTATTGGCCTTAACATAGCACGATCCACGCATCACATAATTCACCGCATTTTCAGGCTCTGCCGCGATATTTTCATTCAACTCATTAATCTCTTTTTCTGTTTCGTTCATCAAAGTTCTCCTTATCATCACAAGCTAATGTTATTATCACAATTTTGCATAACCTTTTCAACTCTCCTCTTCGTGAAAGGCATTTGAAGAGGAGAGAAAACTGAGTTAATCACCAAACCATTCTCAGCTATCGTGATAGTGCGCTTTAAAAGCCTCGGAATAAATTCCGAGGCTAAAAGCTGAAGCAGGCTAAAGCCAGCTATCATGATAAATGTGGCAGTGCACTTTAGCGTACTTCAGCTTTTAGCCGGGGGATTTATCCCTCGGCTTTTATCCCCGGCTCTATAGCCTTATCCACAAAGCTCCCCAAACCTTAAAATAACACACTTTATTGCATGAATCATGGAAAACAGAACATCCTTCTGCTTAATCACAGCCCCATGCGCCGCCTCACTGCCAATGGCGTGGATGCTCAAAGCCAGATGGTAATGCACATCATCAAAATACGTCTCCCTCTTTCGGATGGTCTGGGACAGCACCCGGTCAATGAGAAAGCGGTTCAGCTTCTTGTATTCAAAATCGCTTAGGAAGAAGCCTTTGTTCAGAATCCGGCGAATTGCATCATATTCATAATTTTTCCAATATTCTTGTGGAACCAAATCACAAAAGAAGAAATCCTTCTTGCTGATGATCATATTAATATCTCTTATGACAAAGCGTTTTAACGCTTCAATGTCCCGATCATTCGTCCAATCTGAAACTCTTCTTTGTGAGCGGTAATCTAAAAAGTCATAAATCCGCTTGGAAATAACATCAGAATGGCTTTTCAGAATATTAAACAGGCTGTCCCAATTTCTGATATCATCTTGGTTTATATGAAACGAATCAGGATTGTCATTTAGCCATCTCAGTGAGCCTCTGACATTCAGCTTGCCATCCTTGAGATATTCGTTTTTCATCCGCTGAAACAAAGATACGTCATTAGCGAGTTTCTCCAACATTTTCTCCTGCAATTTTCTCAGATTGTGCAGATTCGTCTCAATCAGGGCTTCGTCATCTCTGGTTTCAAGCACCTTCGCAAAAAGCTCCTTTTCGGTTTTGCCGAGATGCCGCTCCAGGATGTCGAGATAAGGGTCTTTTTCAATAAACGCCTTGACCTTATCCAGACCATCCTTGTCATTTTTGGACCAGAAGTTTGCCTCCACTTCGCCGCAGTAATTACGGATTTGGGGATTCCATTTCAATGCGTCGTGCTGTCCCATCAGTTCCACGAACTCAGCAGGGCCAATGGCATTCGCTGAAAAAAAGCATATCTTTGTCTTTATCTCAGGAAACTTCCAAATATTCTCACGTTCTTCATAATGCAGACATGTGAGATAAAACAGAAGCAGACCGCCGTATTCCTGTTTAGCGAGTATTTCATCAAACATTTTTTCAATCACAGCACTTTGCCCTTCACTTTGTGGGAAGGCATTTACGAAGATAGCTTTGGCCCTTTCGAGAGCCTCTTTTTCTTCCTCGGTGTTTCCTGAATCTGTGGAAAAACTGACATCAAAAACGATGATGTCGAAAACATCTTCAAAAATGCGCTTGCAGGCCCCTGAAAAATTCTCTTCGATGAAGATGTTGTTCTCTTCCAAAAAAGGTTTTATTTCAAACTCAAAGTCATCCTCCTGTCTCTGCATCTCAGTGAGATGCTTCAAATCTGATTTGGACAGGTTTCTTTCAAAAATATCCCAGTTACGGACGGAATCAGCGTTATCCTCAACCCATAAAATCTTCTTCATATCCCTCCTTTTGAGCCATTTTCTGATGCTTCGGCTTCCTGATAAAAAGTCTCGTGGTAAATTCAAAGAGATCAGTGTGTTCAATCTCTTTTTCGGCTTTTTCAAACCTGCCCAGAACCTTTGAGAATTCCTGAATCATGGCAAGTCCCTTGAGCGTACTTTCTTTCAGGTTCAGCCTGGATTTCTGACAGGTATTTGTCAGTGTTAAGACCACATTATCACCGTCAGTTTCAGTTTTCATGATGAATTTTCTGGCATCCTTATTCTGAATTGTGCCATAGCGGAGCATATTTTTGGTCAGTTCCAGAAGAATGATAAATAAGACAGAAAATGTATAGGACTCCTTTTTCACATAAAGAGATTCGAGTTCCTGAATCTGAATCATAAAAAACCGTTGAACTGACTGAAATTGTTCACTTTGAAACGTATTAACAAATCCGGATATCTCCTCTTCGGACAACTCGGAAATCGAAAAAAAGGGAGCTTTTCTCATTGCCTTAAGCATATTCAGCTTTTCTCTGATATCTTTTTTATCATATCTGTTAATAGAGAAAAAAATATTTCTTATGGTTGCCCAGCCTTCCTCACCTTCGCCGACCACAAGATAATAGAGATTAATGTTCAGGCAGAAATAAAGCAGGTCATGCAGGCTGATCCCGTCATTGATCTTTTCACAAAATAACTCATCTTGCGCTCGTGAAAGAACAATATCCTCGTTGCTGAAAACGAGTTTGATGGCGTTCATGGTTGATAAAACCAGATTGTTCAGAAGCTCCAAGCGGTTGACATCATTCATGGAGCTTGTGCCACTCTTGATTCTTTTGGTAATGCTTTTATTGCCCAGCATGATGTTGCTGATGGTGTGGCTGACACCTTGGAAAATATTGGTTCTCAGGTCTTTCAGTTTCCGTTCATGTTCAATCTCCGCCCGGGCTTTTTCCCGCTCTTTTTGTTTTTCCAGAAGGAATTTTTCTCGTTCTTTTCCTTTTTTATGTAAGTGAAAATACATGGAGATGAAATTC
>JAOZLU010001035.1 GCA_029934695.1 Desulfobacterales bacterium
AAAAGGAGATAACATGCGTTTTTTCAATACAGCAGGACCGGTTGACTGCGAAGATCATTACTGCATACCGCCCTTGGAGCGGTTCGATCTCGAAGAGGTGCTTTTTCTCATCAAGCAGAAAAAATACTTTGTCCTCCATGCGCCGAGGCAGACAGGCAAAACCTCGTGCCTGCTCGCATTGATGGAGCATCTGAACCGGAGCGGGAAATACAGGAGCCTGTATGTCAACGTGGAAATGGCTCAGACTGCCAGGGAGGATGTGGAAACGGGCATCCGGACCATTTTGGGCGAGATAGGCTCCAGAGCAAAAATGTTTCTGAATGATGCCTTTCCCAAGCAGATATGGCCGGATGTGCTGACTCAGCACGGAGGAGGGGGCGCACTTAACGAAGTGCTTTCGCTCTGGGCGGAAAAAAGTCCGTTGCCACTGGTGCTTCTGATAGATGAGATTGATGCGCTGGTCGGTGACACGCTGATTTCTGTGCTGAGGCAATTACGGGCCGGATATGATAAGAGACCCGCCCGTTTTCCCCAGAACATCGTACTGTGCGGTGTGAGGGATGTGCGGGATTACCGCATCCACTCGGACAGAGACAAGGCGATCATCACAGGCGGAAGTGCGTTCAATGTCAAAGCGGAGTCCCTGCGTGTGGGGGACTTCTCACAGAAGGAAGTCACAGCCCTGTATCAGCAGCACACAGAGAAAACCGGACAGATGTTCGGCGAGGCGTCGCTCGGAGAGGTTTGGAGACTGACACAGGGGCAGCCCTGGCTGACAAATGCTCTGGGATACGAGGTCTGTTTCGGGATGAAGGTGAACAGGGACAGAAGCCTTCCCATCACCCCGGAAATGGTTCTGGAAGCCAAAGAAAATCTCATACTCCGGCGGGACACCCATCTGGATCAGCTGGCGGACAAGCTGGCGGAGGAGCGTGTCCGCAGAGTGGTCGGGCCGCTCCTCGCAGGCACGGAACAGCCGGAACTCATTCCGCCCGATGACCTCGCGTATGTCCGGGACCTCGGAATGATCAAGACAGACGGGCATATCCGGATCGCCAATCCGATTTACCGGGAGGTGATTCCCCGGGAACTGACCCTCAGCACCCAGCTCACCATCACGCATGAGACGGCATGGTATGTCAGCGGGACAGACGGGCGGCTTGACATGGAGCGGCTCATCTCGGCGTTTCAGGAATTCTTCCGGCAGCATTCCCGAAGCTGGGAGGAGCGTTTTCAATATAAGGAGGCCGGTCCCCAGCTGCTCATGCAGGCTTTTCTGCAGCGGATTCTCAACAGCGGCGGACGGGTGGAGCGGGAGTACGGATTCGGCCGGAAGCGCACCGACCTGTTTGTCTCATGGCCCTGTGACGGGGGGATGCAGAAGGTGGTCATCGAACTCAAAGTCCGCCGCAACGAGGCACTTGAAACCATTACAGAAGAGGGTCTCGCCCAGACCCTGGCCTATATGGACGAATGCGGCACTGAACAGGGGCATCTGCTCATATTTGACAGAAATGAGACAAAGACATGGGAGGA
>JAOZLU010001036.1 GCA_029934695.1 Desulfobacterales bacterium
CCCCAGATTCAGCAGGAGGACGGCGAATTCGGTTTTGCGGAAACTGACTCTTTGGATGATGTGTGTCTGGGCGTTCCTTACAGACTGCACAGAATTAATTCTCAGGCTCTGTCGGATTATCAGGAGGGAGATACTGTCTCCTCTGTCATATCCAAGACTCAGACGTGGTATTTTCCGGTCATGCTGGATGACCGGATAAAGGCTCTCCTGATGGTGGATAAGGTGAAAGGCAGGTGGAAAGCCGTAGGATTCGGAAAAGCGAATTTGTCCTCAGAATTGGAAGGGGTCAGGAAAAACTGGCCCGCTTCAAAAGGTTACAGACCTTTGCTGATAATTTTTCAGGCCAGGGAGTATCTGTACACTGTTCCGGAAAAAGGCGCATACAACCTGACTTCTCTCACATTCAGAGAAGACCGGATGCCTTTGGAAGACGATATGAATCTTTCAGCCGCCTCAGCCAAAAGCAGACTTTCCAATGTGACTGATGTGATTGACAGGCTGAAGTCTTTTTCTGAGAATAACCTGAAAACGGAGCAGGCAAAACCTGTTACCGGTAAACGCGCCAGAAGTGCCAGATCCTCCACAGACCCTATGGGAAGTGCGAGTTTGTATTTAGGTTCATATCCTCAGAAATGCGACTGGTGGTGTTGGGCTGCCTGCTCACAAGCTGTGCTTGCATATTATGGAGAATCTGTTTCGCAGCAAGAAATTGCTGATTTTGAAACAAATGGGGCTTGTGCAGGGATTGAATCTTTAGGACGTATTGCCTATGTCCTAAACAACTTCTATTCTTCTTTGTACAGATTTATATTAGATGGAGTGATTACTCCGTCTGATGCTTGGGACGAAATAAATGCAGATGAACAGCCCTTCTTTATTGAGTGGGATTTACCTGGAATAGTGGGTAATCATACAGTAGTTGCTTATGCATATGTTCATGTTGATCCCAATATGTGCGCTTTTTGTCCCAGTCCTAACGAGCCTATGTTGGCTATAATGAATCCGGCAGACGGAGACCGAGCCTTACATCCGTACTCTTGGGTTTTGGATGGAAGCATCGGTGACCAACCACATATATGGCTGAACACTCTGGTTATTAATCAGTGATATATGTGCAACGGGTGTGATTCAGGACTGTCGGTGAAAATTCTGAAGAAACTGTGATTGATATTTATAATATCAGTATTTCAAAAATCAGTTCAGCCGACAGCCATGAATTACACCATACAAAGGGATATTCCTTTATTAAGGAGGTTTAAAATGGAGAAGCATTTTGTACGGATGGCTGCTGCATTGTTTCTTATGGCATTCTCTGTGGCTTTTACGGGTTGCGGAGGTAATGACAGCTCAACATCGGAACTCGGGGAACCCGCTTTGGAATACAACTCTGGTGACACAGTGATGTCGGATGAAACGGAAGTTTTGCGGTCGGAGAGATCCCGTGAACTTTCGCCCGACGTGACAGACAGCGATCAGCGGGAACTGGTCGCCGGAAACAGCGGGTTCGCACTCGGCCTTTATCACGCCCTGCGA
>JAOZLU010000053.1:0-15658 GCA_029934695.1 Desulfobacterales bacterium
CAAATCTCAAAATACAAATTCCAAATAAATCTCAGATCACTAAACTAAATGCAAACCATTTGCAATTATTAATTCTGATCTGCTTACAATCCAAGTGCTTCGGGTGTTTCCATTTGAATGACAACTTTTTATAGTCGTACCTGCCTGCATTTTTTATCTCGACACCATTGCTTCAAAAAAAATGTCGGGCGTAGTGGACCTTGTTATGTGCTTTTGTAACATATTATCTAAACAAAAATAATTCTTGCCTGTAAGTCAATTCGGACACCATAAGTTCTGAAAAAACGAAGATTAAGTTCATTGTCAATTTCCTGAAAATGAGGATGTTTTTTGTTACAGGCAAATGCTTTTTTATATTTATAAACGCTAATGTCATGATTCTCAATGAAAAACTGAACTGTTGATTCAAGCTGATTTATTGCGTTTTGTATCCAGTTTTTTGCTTGATTTTTCAACTCTGCAAAATATATGTGTTCATTGGAATCAGAAATCAACATTCCATCACAACGCCCTTTGTCAGGTTCTTCGTCATCATTTAAAACACATTTGTCAATTGCAGTAAAAGTCAAACTTTTATTCCTGTCATTTTGTACCGTGGCAATCCATTTTGTACGATCACCGATATTTGTATATGCCTTTGTTCCATTTTGGTCATCACATAACCCAAATTCGGATTCATTAATTGTCGGTTCCTGGCACGCAGGTTCAAAAAAATTCATATTTACAGTTCCTCTTCAATTTCCAATAATGAATCAAACAACTGATTACATTCTCTTAAATTATCATTAAGATAATTGTTGTCAGAAGGGATGCCTTCATAAGAAGATAATTCTTTAATACTCCCATCTGTTTCGTTAAATTGATATACAACAGTTGCTTCAGAAGAAACCTGAGATTTCTCATAAATAATTTTATTCAACTTGGGAATTAACTTTTCTGCCTTTGGAGATGCATCAATTTTGTTTTTTAAGTATCCACTTTGAATGGCTATACTAAGATAGTTGATAATAAAAGGACTGTGTGTAGTGATTATCAGCTGATTACCTGAATTGATGTTGTTGAATTCCAATAAACTTTGAAGTATTTTCCATTGCGAAGAAGGAAAAAGATTTTGCTCAGGTTCTTCTATGATGTTCACAAAAGCTGTTTTGTTGAATTTGGATGAAAGAACAGAAAGCGCAACTCTTTTTTGTTCATCTGTCAGGCTGTTATTTCTCCAGATATCTTCCACACCTTTTTTAAATCTTTTCAACTCATCACTGGTCATAGATTCTTTGTTTTGTTTACTCTGATTCTTTACAGAATTTGCCAAATATTCTGAAACCAGGTATAAAGGTGCTACTGACTGAAAGCCGCTGGATGCTTCATTCAATTTAACTTTGTAATTCCGAGCTTTCAGATTAAGTATATCGTTTAATTTATCGTATTCAGCATTTATATTATTGATTGGAAGTTTCACCAATCCTCTCATGTTGTTCTTTGCATTATCAAACTCTGTAAGAAATTCTTTAAGAGAATCTGATGACAAATTCAATTCTTTCGGTGTTTTTACATAAGAGATAAAATTCCTTTCTGCCGGCACATACATAATTTGTGGAAGATGATAAGTATCACCTGATCTTTCGTTCAAAATCAACGAACCATCTTCATATCTGATTGAATATGCATCGCCATGATACTCAATAATTGTTTTGTCAGCTCCGTTTGTTTTGAAGTAATTTTCTAAACGATGATAATTCAGATATTTATTTTTCAGTCTGTTTTTTCGTTCAAACCATTTCTTTTTATAGCCTCCCCTTACCAATGCTTTCTCAATCCAAATGAACGTGGAGATCAATTTGGCTACGGTGCTTTTACCAGAGCCCTGATTTCCAACAAATACAGTGACTTTTTTCAAGTCAATCCATCCATCATTATGCTGATGACCTTTTTTTATGGGACCGAAATTCTTTATTTTAATTCTGCCCATTTCATAAAACCTTCATGAACAAGTAACTTATACAAATTTATAAGAAATTAGACACGCACATACTGGACTTCCCGCCCACTCATTACTGAATGCGTAGGCAGTTTCTACAAATTTGCCTGCTTTCGGATTCTGAATTTTTTCAAGTTTCTCGTGAATGAGGCGACATGGGGTGAAGAGGATTTATTTACGAATTCTATATAAATCTCACTTATTGCATTTTCGAGAAAACCGGATCCCAACACACATAAATATCTTCCCCAATGTCCCTGAAGCTCTAAATTGTCATCCGTCGAGTCACTTGTAGAGTTTATCAAATTTTTAATACGTTGAAGTTGTTTTTTCAGTTCTCTGTTTTTCATGATGTTCACACTTCCATGAAAATATTTTCAGCAACACTGAGTCTTTTTTCGACTTGGGCCACATCTGTGGTGGATCTGGAAATAGCTTCAACAAATTCATTTGTCTCTAATAATTTCTTATATGCTGTTCTGACTTGTTTTTCAGTTGGTTCACCTTCAGATGCAATTCTTTTTGCCAAACCGACCATGGCAGATTCAAAAAATGCGATATTAAGAGATCTGGCTGGTCTGAAGAGGTTGTTTTTGACCGAAGTTGCAAATTTTTGAGAATTTGTTTAAATCATCTGAATCTAGGCTTTTCTGTTATTCAGATTCACTTTCTTCAAATAAGTGATTGCCGGCTGAAAATTCAACTCAGGCAGTTGAATATACTTACGTTGGCTTTTTTCCTTTATCTGTCTTATTTTGCTGTTTTCATCCATAATGTTTCCAAAGGTGATCGCATCAGCGGGACATGCCTGCTGGCAGGCCGTCTGAATTTCACCATCGGCCACGTCCCGCGCCTGATCTTTGGCCAGGTCTTTCATCTCCCTGATCCGTTGCACGCAGAAAGTGCATTTTTCCATCACCCCTTTGCAACGGACAGAGACATCCGGATTCAACTGCATGTGCAGGGGACTCGGAAACTGATAATTCCTCCAGTTAAAACGTCTCTGTTTGAAAACGCAATTATTTGAACAGTAACGGGTGCCGACGCAACGATTATAAATCATGGCATTCAGGCCGTCAGGGGTCTGGTAGGTGGCAAACACGGGGCAGACCGGTTCGCAGCCGGCATTGTCGCATTGCTGGCACATCTGTGGTGTATAATAGGTTTCAAGCTGTCCGGTTTGTCTGTTTGTCTCAAAATATCTCTCAATCCTAAGCCAGCTCATCTCCCTTCCCACATTCGCACGGTCCTTTCCAACCACCGGGATGTTATTTTCAGCATAACAGGCGGCCACGCACGCGGAACAGCCGGTACAGCGATCCAGATCAATGCTCATCTCCCATTTGTGGGGATCGTGATAAACAGGTGTCTGCTTACCCGCTTGTTTCACAGCTTTTCCGACGTTTTCCGGCATCGGGTCATAAAAACTCTTCCTGTCCTTGCGATTTACCGTATAATAACGCTGTCTGGAGTAATGTTTCTGAGTGTGTTCCTTATGCTGCTTTCCACTCGCGCCGACAGACAACACTTGTACAAACCCCCGGCCTTTCTGACTGCGGTCGCCAAACCCGGTTTTGTCTTCAGTATCGGGGGTTTCAATATCTCTGCGATACTGCCCGTCCATGGTCGTCAGATAAGCCTTTTTGCCCGTGGGCCTGATTTTCACACTTTCCCCTGCAAAAACAAAATCTCCTGAAAGGTTGTCTTTGCGCCATGGCAGGAGGGTCATGACGTTGATGCCAACTGTTTTCTGTCTGACTTTCAAGTCTGATTCCGATTCCAGAACAGGCAGCAATTTACTTTTGCCGTGGCTGGATCTGTAATTGGGAAATGGCACCTTTCTGCCCATCCCTGCCGGCATTACCACGGTTTCTTTATCAATGCCGTAAAAAATCCAGACAGCAGCCTCTGCTTTTCCATAAGAGCTTGTAATTTCGACCAGGTCGCCGTGTTGTATCCCGAGTTTGACAGCAGTGTCGGGGTGAATTTCAATCCAGGAATCCCAGACCACCTGAGTGACAGGATGAGGTATTTCCATGAGCCATGTTCTGTTGCCGCCTCTGGCATTGGCATTGTGCAGATTCGAGTTGACAGCCATCAGGCTGAGGCTGCCGGTTTTTTTCTGCGGGGCTGAAAATCTGACAGCAAAGACCTCTTTGTCAAGAACAGCGTCTGAGGGATTGAAACTCGTATAGTGTCCGCCTTTTTGCAACGACTCTTTCCAGAATTGCTCAAAGGGCAGGGATGAGCCGAGTTTCTGATGCAGGGTTTTCCAGGAGGCTTTGATATAATCGCGATAATTCTGTGCTTCGAAACCGTCAAAGCCGGCCACCCGGGCCAGTTCAAGCATCAGTCCGCCGACTTCCATGGTATCATAACCCGGCACCTGCGCCATGACTGGTTGCTGTAAGGCAAAAACGCCGTTTCTCGGTCGGGCGTCCCCCCAGCTCTCCAAAAAATGAGCCGTGGGCAGATGCAAATCGGCAAGTTCGGAGGTTTCATCGTTTTCCGTGGAGAGTGAAACCACAAACGGAACTGCCTTCAGTGCGTCTCTGAAGCCTGAATTTTCGGGGAGCGTAAATACCGGGTTGACATTTTCGATAATCACCAACTGATAGCGTCCCTCTTTCATATCTGTGACAGCCGCTTCCAAATCCGTCATACTGTCGCCGCCCACGCGGTAATCTGCGCCGAAAACAACTGTATTTCCGATATTGCCTGCCACATAGTTGAGAATGTTGACGGCTATTTGCAGGCGGGTGCCATCTGTGCCGGCATTACAGTTTCCTCCGGCTACTGCCAGACTGCGCCCGTTCAGTGCGAAGTCATCAGCCAGTCTTTTGAGCACATCCGCGGACAGTCCGCGTGTCTGTGCCATGTTCTCCTGAGAAAAACCGATGAGGAGTTCCTGAAGGCGCTGTTTCTCGTCATCAGAAATATGTCCGGCCTGTTTAAGCAGAATATGACTGAGAGCCAGGGCAGTCGATGTTTCATGACCCATCGGACAGGATATCCATTCATCAGCATTGGTGCCAGTCAGCGACATATGAGGTGCAATATGAATATATCTGCCTTTTTTCCCATCCTGATAACTGTGCATTCTAATATAATTTTTGGTCATCTGAACGGGGTTCAGCCAGCTCTCCAGAAAATCAGCCCCGAAATTGATCAGAACCTCGGCTTTATCAAGCGCAAAATGGGGAATCTCGTCTTTACCAAACAGGATGCGGTTGGCACTCTTCAAACTGTTTACCGGGGTCATGTCAAATTCCAGATACGTTCCGCCGCCCATGCCTTCAAGCCAGTGGTTCAGCATCTTAGGGAAGCTGCCGCTTCGGGGCGGACCCATGTAAAGAATACCGCCCTCTTTGCCTTTCAGCTCTTTCAGTTTATCCGCGAGTTGCTGTTTTCCTTCCTTCCAACTGACACCGTGCCTTTCTTTGCTGATAACAGAGATAGGACCGGCCGCCCTTGCAGGACTGTAAAGACCCTGAAGAACGGACTGCCCCTGCAGGCAGATTCGTCCTTCACTTATCGGATGCCGGGGATTTCCTTCGGCTTTAGTCGCTCTTCCTTCACGAGTTCTTATGATTAACCCGCAAGCTGCGGAGCATTCCCCGCAGGTCGTGGCAAAATAAGTGGAAACACCGGATACATAGTTGTATGGAGGCACTTGCAATGGAATCAGTTTTTCAATCGGATCGGAATCACACCCGGCAACAACCAATGTTGCTCCTCCCAGTGCGGACATCTTCAGGAAATTTCTGCGGCTAATATTTTTTTTCATACTTTTCCTTATTTATGACAAGTGTAGCAGTCTTTTGATCCCAGCAAAATTCCGTCTGGTTGTTGTGCCGCTGCCTGCTTCATAATTTTCCCGCCCCTGGTTTTTTGAACCGGACCGGCAATTTTTCCGTTAACTGTCTGCCGACCCTCGGTATGGCATTTCATGCACCACCCCATGCTTAAATCAGTAATCATGGTTTGTATGGATAAAACATCGTGCTGATCGATCTCTCCGTGACATTCCGTGCAGTCAAAACCGACTTGAATGTGACGCTTGTGAGAAAAGTGAACAAAATCAGGCAGATCATGAATTTTTTTCCAAGGAACGGACTCTCCATTTGCTTTGTATTCCAACAGTTTTTTAATGGCTTCCTGCTTTCTGATGGCTTCCTTCTGGTCTTCATCAGAACCGGCAACCACACTGTGACATCCGAAACAGCTTGCCATGACAGGAGCGCCGGAATTGATCGAACGACGAGCGTAGATATGACAGAATTCGCACGGAACTCCGCCTTTTTCGATATGAGTTTTGTGGCTGAATTCGATAGGCTGAATAAATTCGGCCGGCGGGGCGGATTTAGCCTGCTGGCCTGATTCGGTCTGCTGGTCAGCTCCGCCCGCCAACTCAGCAAGTGAATACAAAAATGCCGGTAAAATGACCATTATAAAAAAAAGCCTTGCCAGCTTTGACCGTGTTTCAGGCCTTTTTGAAAGTCTTCCGTCCAAAATATTTGCTCCTGTTTAGTATCTGTGACCGAATAACCTCGTTCCCTGCTCCTGCCGGATAGACAATCCGGCAGGCGGTCCGGATCTGTCAATCCGAACCAGGTATGGCGGGTATGTTATTCCACATATATGGCTCTGACAGGTTATTTATCATAAAATTACAGTTAGGTTGAAAACCTCTTTCATAAATTTTATGCAACATTTTATGCAGCAATCATGCCAAAACAGGGACGCAGGCAAAAAAAATTCAATTCTTGAATATCAGGCAGTTATGAATTATATGCCATAAATCAGCAATACAGTGATCCGAGACAGAAAATGCTGAATCTGTCCGACATATATTCAGACTGAATCTCCCGCTGTCCTAATGGAAAATTCATTATATATATAACCCCTATATTGTCAAGACTTTTTTTCACGCTCCCTTCATTTTTCTTGTTCAGTATCCGTGACCGGACAACCTCGTTCCCTGCTCCTGCCGGATTAACAAAAGTTTTCTGGGATTTTTTCTGGGGAAAACAGCTTCCACAGACCGCGGATGAACGCGAATGAGTCCGCGGCAGACAGACCGTCCGCGTTCATTTGCGGCTCAAAAGGGAAAAGCTGTTCCTCGTATGCAGACACCTGAAAATATATGACCAGGTACTTATGCACAACTCCTATGTTGTCAAGACCTTTTTGCATGCTCCCTTCATTTTTTCTCATTCAGTATCCGTGACCGGATAACCTCGTTCCCTGCCGGATTGACAGTCCGGCAGGCGGTCCGGATTTGTCAATCCAAACCAGGCATGGCGGGCAGGATCGCATCGCTCGGCTCGGCTTGGATTGACAATCTAATGGACGCTACTTCTGAACCGAGATTCCCTCCATATCATCAAACTTGGCCTGGACTCCCCACCCGCCGAATGCTTCGGAAACTGCCATCCATATCTCATTCTCACCCTGTTTCAGGGGCAGGCACAGTCCGTCGTGAAAGCCGACGTTCCCAGAAACCTGTAATCCCTGGAGCCGTAAACATCATTTCCGCCAAAGATTAGCTGGTCATTGAAGTAAACTTTGACCCTGTCACTGAATCCGAATCTGAGCATCTTCATCTGCTCCCTGTCAGAAGTGACTGTCACCCGGGCATAAACGGTGTCTTTGCCCTCTCCGAGTCCCTGCACCCTGGCAAAATTTGCCAGACCTGTGCGCTCAGTGGCAAGTGTTGACCATGTCAGATTCTGTTTGTCATCTTCGGCAAGGGTGAATTTACCGTTCAGGGAGGTTCCGTCAAAAGTGTCTGAAACCGACCACGACATGACGGTTCCTGCCGGAGCATCCTCAGTCTCTGCGGGCGTTCCCTTTATTGTCCGGTTCGTCGGGGTAAAACTGAAGTCAGCAAAATATGCCGGACCGCGCATTGCCCACAGCCCGACCTTGCCTGCTCTGACCTCACGCAGCAGTTCCACGGCGTACAAAATTGTCAGTCTTTATATTCCTCATCCAAATGGAGAGCATCTGAAATATTCATTTCCATCATTTTCAGTGAAGCTGAGATTCGATCAGTATTCTTTCTTACTGCAGGAAAATTATCTGATAACAGCTTCAGTTCCACGGCGGCTTTTTTTATCACCTGTATTTTTCGGTCAATACTATGCAGGTCTGACTGTTTATCCATCAATGCCATCTTCCCCCCATTCTTATTTTTTCCGTAAGTCCTTAAACCTCTTAGCCTTGGCTTCGTAGCGGGGCAGCTTTCCGCAGTCATGAAATTCGATCCGGTAACCCAGATTTGTTTTCAGCCGGAGCTGATCCCTGAGTCTGCTCTCAATCTCTCTGACACGGTCTTCAATGCCCGGCATCAATTCAACTTTAAGCTTAATCCGATCCGCATCACCCAGTCTGTCCACCACCACCTCGTATTCGTCACACAGACCTTCAATACTTCTGACAACCTCTTCAATGGCCGAAGGGGCCAGCAGAACACCTTTCACTTTGGTGATGTCATCGGCACGGCCGATCACTCCGCCCTTTATCAGCCTGAATGTTCTGCCGCAGGAACAGGGTGACGGATCCCATTCAATGATATCCTTGGCATCAAAACGGACGCACGGCTGGGCCATGCGGTCCAGGGCCGTGATGATCATTTTCCCTCTGCGGCCGGGCTCCTCAATGATTTCTCCGGTTTCAGCATCTTCAATCTCCACCAGGAAAAAGGCTTCATTCACATGCATGCCCCCGGGCTGATCCCGACACTCAAAAGACCAGGCCCCGATCTCCGTTGCTCCGGCGTGGTCAAACACCAGTGCTCCCCAGGCATTCTGCATCCGTTTTTTGGTACTGGGGATGCTGGCGCCCGGCTCACCCGCGCATGTGATTTTATTGATACTCAGATCCGCGGGGCTGATGTTCATCTTATTTTTTGCTGTTTCCGCCATGCCGAGGACATAAGTGGGGGTTGCCATCATGGCGGTGGCCTTTAATTCCCGGATTTTGAGGATACGGGCCTGTGTGTCCAGAACGCCACCAGGCACCACCTCACACCCTATCTTTTCAGCTGCGTAATGTCCGGCCCAGAATGCCACGAAGATATTATAACCAAAAGGAATAAACACACGGTCTGCCGGACGATAACCCTGTGCCCACAGAATATAAGCCCAGCACTCGGACCACCATTCCCAGTCCTGCCAGGTATCCGCCTGATAGATCGGCTGACCGGTAGTGCCACTGGTCTGGCGAAACTCGGTCACTTCTTCAATAGGAACACACAGAGCATCTCCATAAGGGAACGGGTCTTTTCTCTGAACACCTCTCATCATAGACTTTTCAACCTTTGGCACGAGCCGGATATCAGCGAAGCTGCGGATGTCATCCGGTGTGATGCCGGCAGCATCGTAAAGTGACCTGTGAAATACGGAGTGGTCGTAAGCCCATTGAAATATTCTTTTGAATTTCTTAAACTGAAGCTCCCTGATCTTTTCCTCGTTAAGCGTTTCTAAAAATGGATTCCAGTATTTCTGATCATCAATCATTTTGTTTGTTATCCTGTTAACTCGTCAGTCGTAAGTTCTCATAGAGCCTTCAACATAATGTTTGTCCAAAATCGAAATTACGAATCCCTGACAATAAAGGGTTCGGAAAATCGACCTTGGACAATCTTTTTGTGCAAGGCTATAACATGCTCAAATCATTAATGCCAGGAAAAAAAGCACAAAATGCTCGGTGCTAATGATTTCAGACAGTTACCGGAATGCTTTTCAAAACTTCCAGAGAACTTCAGAAGGATATCCCAATATCAGAGCAATCAGAGGAAAACAGTACTCTTGGGGCAGTTCAAGAATGTCAAAGACGCGTTCAGCATCTCCTCTGTGGATTCCGTTCGTAAAGAGGCTGTCAATTCCCAATGATTTGGCACCTTGAAACTCATTGTTCAGGTAGCCTGCCATATCCGCAATTCGATTAAAATCAACACAAAAAAGCAATGATTTGCTTCCGGGAAAGCCACATAATTTTTTCATTATTTTACGATCTTCCACAACAATGACGGAGTAACTCTGGCGTGCCGAAGCATTTGCTGCACGGATGGCAACCCCGTCCGAAATGTTCATTGTCTGATCCCAGAGGTGATCCCTCTTGCCGGACGGGGGTTCTTCTTGCCGGACGGGGTTCTTCTTGCCGGACGGGGTTTGCAACCCCGTCCGAAATGTTCATTGTCTGATCCCCAGAGGTGATCCCTCTTGCCGGACGGGGTTTGCAACCCCGTCCGAAATATTCATTGCCTGATCCCAGAGGCGATCCGGCAGGCCAGTGTCTGGATCACGATGCTGGCATCTGAAAAAAAAATGAAAGAAGATTTTTGGTCTGGTGTATATGGTATGTAATCAAGGAAACGCTGCTATCCGATCTCACAAAGGATAATTTGCTGAATATCAAAAAAACAATTCAAAACATAATAATAAGGTAAACAATGAATTCTTACAGATCAACATCCGGCCCCATCAAAATTGGCATTATCACATTGACGATATATGTGTATTTTACGATATTTTCCCTTTCCGCTGTTGCAGAAAAACTTTCTTCTCTTGGGAAGCATTTTATAAAAGTCAGCAAATCAGGGCAGACGATTTCCGTTGACATTATTAATATGGATATCTTGGACATTGCCAGAATGCTCTCAAAGGAGACGGGGATAAAAGTGTTCTTAGATGAAAGCGTCTCTCACAAGGTCACATCGAAATTCCGAAACATACCCCTTGAACCGGGCATAAAGAGACTTCTCGGTCCCGCTGTCAGCAGTGCCTTTGTTTTTAATAAAGATAATGGCCCGTCCGGACAGGTAAACTATCGCATAGACACCATTAAGATATTTAACAGCGGGAATATGCTGTCAGCCAATTTCAAGATATTTGACAGCACTGTTTCGGAAACATCCGGCAAAAAAAAAGACGGCAAAACCCTGTCGCGTCCTAAGACTTCCAATCCGAGTTCTGAATTGTGGCATCAGACACCCGGAACTCCCGGTGCCATAAGGCATGAGATCATGCAGGCAAGAAAGAACCTGAGTATGATCCGGGAGAAGAGCAAGGTTGAAGCGGCATACACAGGTGAGAAACTCGCCAGGCTCAGGATGAAACTGAGCAAAAGGCTCTCCCCTGATGAGCGGGTGGCGATTGCAAGGGAGTTGAGCCAGGCCCGCCAATACATTGCAGCGAGGAAATCCCTGAATCGCAGGATGATCATGGATGAGGAAGAGAATCTCAGAAAACTTGTCGAAGAGGGAACAAAAACAGACTCCCGGAAAAAATTTGCAGAAAGACAGCGTGAATCAGAGAGAGAAAGGAATCTCAGAGAGTGAGGACAAAATGATATGGGTTGCTGCCTGGACACTGATTGTCGGATGCTGGATACTGGTTGTTGTCTGCTGCCTAGTGGATACAGGTTTTTGGCTGCTCCTTGCCGGTTCATGGCTGATGCTTGTGCTGACTGTCGGTTGCCGGGTCGTCAAATATCAGACGCTGAACGTCAGGTATCAGGCATTACGCACGGGCTGTCAGGCCAGTTCAGGCCTGAACAACCATTGATATAAGCAGCTTTAACACGAAAAATTAAAGGAGGACAAAACTTATGGAGAAATTGAATATCAGGAGAAGGTTCCCGGGATTTTTTACCACCTTGCTTTTTCTCCTCTTGTCGGTCATACTGAAATAAAGCGGAAACAACGCCCAGGTGAATTGCAAACATGAACAATATCTGTCAATTTTTAAGAAGTTATGAAAGGATTAACACAATGAAAAGATTGAATTTTGGAACAGGAATAAGAATTGCTGTGGCCGTGCTTTTTCTCGCCTTCTCGGTGACAGGAGCCGCATCTGCTCAGACTGAAGTCGGGACATTTGAATTTGGAACCAGCATGTTTGAAGGACCGGGAGACATCACGTTCGATCCCGCTTTTGAAGACACCGCTTATGAATACTTTGGAGATGGAGAGTCGGATATTGACTTCGCTTATGATATTGAAGACTTCGCCTATGATATTGGTGAAGACTTCGCTTATGATATTGATGACGACTTCATGCTTAACGGCGATTATGAAAAACCTCTCCCTTTTGAAGACGATAGGGAGTATGTGACCATCAGCGGCATTCTCAAAGACAGCAACGGCCAGTTGCTTCAGAATATCTGGATCAACGCCGAGCCTGAGTATGTGGAATATTACGATGATGAAGAGAAACCTGGTCTTGATGAAAATTACGGTGATTATGACAACGATGAGAAACCTGAGCCAGCAACCGATAGTTCTGAAAAACCTGAGTTTGAAGAAGGACTCAGGCCGGAATCCGGGATTATCGAATGCTTCCCCATGCCCTGGATACCAGGTGGCGGCGGAGAAACCAATGAAAACGGCGAGTTTTCAATATCCGTAGTTCAAGGTCATCGTTACGACTTGTTTGTAAATATCAAGAGCCTGTCAGATGTCAATGCACTAGGCGGATTCTTCTTGGATGCAGACGGCGGAAGCGGTTCTGATCCGGGCGCAGATGCCCTGTGGTCAGGCAGCACGACCCATGACTGGGCCGAGCGCACAGTCATAGAGGTCAACGAGGAAGGCATCAGCAACGTGAGCATCACTTTGGGAAAAGGTTCCAGAATATACGGCAAAGCCCTTGATTCTGAAGGATCACCTCTGGGCGATCTCTGGATTGATGTGTCTTCAGATCTGCCAGGTGGCTGGGGCGGCGATTCCACTGATGAGGAAGGGAACTTCTCCATTGTCGTGCCTCCGGGTGAAGGCTATCGGATCAGTTCCTGGCCGTGGACAGGCGGATTCTTGGGCGGATACTGGAAAGTCGGCCACGACAACAGTCTGACAACTTCCGGCTCTCTCACGCCGATATGGAACGAAGCTACGCTCCTGGATGCCAGCGCAGATGTGGAGATCAACATCATATTTGACGGAGGCAACACCATCTCCGGCCGCGTTCTGGACGAAGCAGGCCATCCGGTCTTTGAAATGTGGGTCAACGCAGCTACCGGAATCCGGAATCCGGATCTCCTCCGCCCTGTTTATGATGAGAAAGAGGAGTATAAGAAAGATGAAATGTTCTTCTCTGAACCCCAACCCGAACCGCTCTGGTACGGCGCAAGCACAGATGAAGACGGTTATTATGAAATCTCGGTTTACCCGACTTTGGATTACAGGGTGAGCGTATCAGGGAATGATATTTATAGAACAATATACTATAAAGATGCCTTAACCTGGGAAGACTCGACCCCTGTTGATGCAAGCGATTCAGTTGCAGGGATAGATTTTACGCTGAAAATGGGGCCTGGTATCGCCGGAACCTTATCCGGTCTTGAAGCTGACGATGTTGCCTATATAGAGGTATGGAGCGACTCCGGACGGGGCTGGGGCAATACAAAGATGAGAGGAACCGGCTCAGACATCAGTTTTAAGGTACGCGGCCTTGTCGAAGGCTCGGATTACCGGATCAATGTATGGGCAGAAGGATATCTCAACGGATATGTGATCAAAGACGGAATGCTTGGCACTTATGAGCAGGCTGCCCTGTTTAAAGCCGGTGCGGAAGATGTGAAAATAGAACTGAGCACAGGGAAAAAGATTTCCGGCACACTCTCAGGATTGTCCGAGGGAGATATTGTCTGGATAGACGCATATAGCGAATCCGGATGGAGCAAAAGCGGAATGGAAGTGAGAGCCGAAGGCGACACAGCGGATTTCACTCTGTCCGGTCTTGGCAATGCCTCTGATTTCCGGGTTTCCGTGCATTCGGACGGATATATCAACGGATATTACAGCGGTGCAGGTTCTGTCCCGGTCACCTGGGATCAGGCCAAACTGATCAGCACAGTTGACGGCGATGCCACAGGCATTAATATCGCCATGAGTACCGGAAATTCCATCAGCGGTTCTGTGTCAGGACTTGATGAGGGTGTCTGGACATGGATCAGCGCATGGAGCGACACAGCAGGGTCTTACGGTGGAGTCGAAGTGATCGGAACAGGCGACGATGTTCCTTATGAGATTACATGTCTCAGCCCAGGCTCGGATTTCCGGGTTTCTATCTCGGCAGAGGGCTACATTGGCGGATATTACAGCACCGAAGGAACTGTTGAATGGGATGCAGCGGATATGATAGATTCCTCAACAAATCCCACGGACATCAATCTTGCACTTTCCAAAGGCAAAACAATTTCAGGTACGATTACTGGATTAGGCAAAGGCGAGTGGGCCTGGATCGAGGTTCGGCAAGAGAATGAGAACCCGTTTACTGATCCTATGCCTCTGAAGATGGACGATGCCATGTCGAGCAACGGCTGGTGCGGAACTGGCTGGGGCGAAAGATATTGGGGCGGAACCAGTGTGAGAGGGACAGGCGAGCCTGTTCGCTACACAATTACGGGTCTCGCGGCTGCGGATGATTTTCTGGTCACTTTCCAGCCTGACGGCTATGCCAAGGAGACGAGAACCGGCGTTGACAGCAGCGCTGATCCTGCAGACATTGACTTTGTTGTTTCCGAAGGCAACCGCATCTCCGGAACCATCACCGGTGCGGCGCCGAATCAGTGGGTGTCAGTCAATGCCTGGAGTGAGAAAACACGGGACGGCAGATATGCCCAAGTCAAGACCGATGCAGACGGAAAGGCTGTTTATGAGATGAAGGGCCTTGGAAATGCTGCGGACTATGTGGTCAACGCATGGTCAGGCAGAAAGAATCTCTTTTACAATCAGCAGATGTCCTGGGAAGACGCAATTAGAGTTGATCTTTCCCAGGGTTCGGCTGAGGGGATAAACTTTGATTTTGATGCCATTAAAATGTATGTGATTTCAGGAACCATCGCAGGACTGCCGGAAGAAGGCAAAACCATGGCCTGGATAGACGCATGGAGCGAAACCACAGGTGCCTGGGGCGGCAAGGAAGTGTATGGCAACGGAGAGTTCTCCATAGAAGTTCCTGCCGGGGATTATAAGGTCGGAATTTACGCGGACGCTTATGTCAAAGCCTATTATGATGCAGCTTCAGGTACGCTTACGGATAACTGGGCTGCCGCGGAACCAGTCACGGTGAATGCTGACAAAGACCTCGGAGTGCTTATGCTTTCCGCAGGATACAGCATTTCCGGTGTTGTCACAGATTCCGAAGGCGGGGCTGTGGGCAGAGTCTGGGTAAATGCACATAACAATGTCACAGGTGTCAGCACCAATGCCGTGACAAACCGCAGGGGCGAATATCGCATCTCAGGGCTTTCAGACGGAACATACTCCATCAGTCTCTGGAGCCTTGCAGGTTATCATGAAGGCGAAGTAACCATTGAAGGAAGCGATGTGGCATACAATATTTCTCTCGGTGGCGAAGACACCGGCGATATCTCAGGGGTGGTTGACGGCGGCGGCATTGTGATGCTGTTTGACAGCGATGACAATTTTGTCAATGCCATAGAAGCTGATGCTTCCGGGAATTACGCCTTTAAGGGACTTGCCGTGGGAAACTACACAGTGAAAGTCAGAAAGGATGCGGGTGAGGATGAGGATCATAAAGCCATGGACGACACATTCTCAGTGAACGTGAGTGCAAACCCCGTTCGGCCATAGACAGCATAAGTTTCGGACGGGGTTGCAAACCCCGTCCGGCCATGGGGGGTCCGGCCATGGGGGGTCCGGCCATGGGG
>JAOZLU010000053.1:15758-20853 GCA_029934695.1 Desulfobacterales bacterium
GTCCGGCCATGGGGGGTCCGGCCATGGGGGGTCCGGCCATGGGGCCGGCCATAACAAAACCCCGTCCGGCCATAACTGGGTGTGTCACGGATCCGCGAAGAACACTGAGATCAAATGATTACTGGCATACTTTCCATTTTTCACTGTCAGATTTTCTTCTGAAGGTAACTCCGCTCCGCACCGATGGCCCCGGCAGTTTTATCCATGTCATTGTTATTTTCCGACAGTTTTCTTTGGATGAATTCTTTTTCAAATGCTTTTTTTGCCTCTTCGAGATGATCAATGGAAAACAGTTTTGCTTCCACGGATTTCATCCCTTTCCCTGGATTGTAGGGCGCAGGAATATCAGAATCATCAATGAAATCTTTTTCCACCATGATTGCCAGACGTCCCACAAGATTCTTCAGTTCCCTGACATTTCCCGGCCATGAATAACCGGCCAGAATTTTAAGAGCGTCCCGGGTCATCTTTTTTCTTTTGCTGTGATGTTTTTCCACGCATTCATCAAGGAATGTCTCAACCAGAATCGGGATATCCTCAATACGATGTCTTAACGGCGGAACTTCAATGGGAAGCACATTCAGCCGGTAGTAAAGGTCTTCCCTGAAACTGCCTTTTTCAATCTCCTTTTTGAGGTCTTTGTTGCTGGCGGCAATGACTCTTACATCAACGCTGATGATTCTGTCGCCGCCGACCCGCTGGAATTTCTGCTCCTGAAACGCCCTGAGAATTTTTGCCTGGGTTTTCAGGCTCATGTCGCCGATTTCATCCAGAAAAAGAGTGCCGCGGCTGGCCAGTTCAAATTTGCCTATTTTTCGGGTCGTTGCTTCTGTGAAAGCCCCTTTTTCCTGACCGAACAGCTTCATTTCAATGAGTTCGTCAGGACTTGCCGCACAATTCAGATTGATAATCGGCTGATCCGCCCGGGAACTCAGTTGGTGGATGGTGCGGGCGACCAGTTCCTTGCCGGTTCCGTTCTCCCCTGTTATCAGTATCCATGTATCAGTCGGGGCTGCGACGGCAATCTGTTTCTTCAGTGCCACAACAGGCGGACTGTTCCCGCTGATTGAATTTTTTTCTATCATTTTTTTACGCAGATACTTGTTTTGCTCCTCAAGCCGTCTGAAATTCAGGGCATTGTGAATCGTCACAAGAATCTTGTCAATGGAAAGCGGCTTTTCAATCAGATCATACGCGCCCAGCTTTGTGGCTTTCACAGCAGTCTCTATGGTTCCGTGTCCTGTGATGATGATGACTTGGATAAAAGGGCTGCTTTTCTTAATCTCTTTAAGGGTTTCAAGCCCGTCAATACCCGGCATCCATATATCCAGCAGAGCAAGATCCGGAGACTCCGAGTCAATGGCCTTCAGTGCCTCATATCCGTTGGAGGCTGTGGTGACTTCAAATCCCTCATCAGAAAGAAGACCGCTTAAAGACTGGCGTATGGAGGGTTCATCGTCAATAATCATAATTGATGGAAACATATCTGTAGTTTCAGGTTTTAAAATAGGTGCATTTCCACAGACCTGCGAGGTTTTAAAAACCTCGCAGGTCTTCGAGCAATTTTCATGCCATAATGGACATGAACACCCAAAATATTTTATTGAGCCTTCCTGAACAAAAAATTTTCAGGATTTTCTGTTACAAAAATTATAGCCGGGTCATTGCCAGACAAGGAACATCAAAACGGAATATCATCTTCCTGGGGCTGTTCCGAAGGTGACACAGCCGGGGTGGCCGGAACTCCGGGGCCTGGGGCATCTGGGATGCCCGGATCCGGCATATTCGGAACTTGCGGCTCTGAAACGCTCGGAGGCTGTGTCTGAGGAGCAGAGGGCCGGGCGGCTGCATAAGCAGATGGTCTGGCTGCATCGTCAGAATCTTTTTTACCAAACATAAGTATCTGAGAAGCATTAACTTCCAATGAGACTCTGTTCCGCCCTTCTCTGTCAATCCATTCACTGGTGTTAAACCTGCCTTCAACATACAGTTGCATACCCTTTGAAACCCATTGTCCGACAATCTCAGCTAATTTACCCCATGCAGTAACCTTGAACCATTCTGTATGGTCTTCACCCCTAACTTTTTCCGTTGTTGCGAGGCTGAAATTAGTGACTGCCAGAGCATTCTGCGTATAACGAAGTTCAGGATCTCCTCCCACATAGCCAACCAGCGTCACTTTAGCAAGACCTGCCATATATTACCTCCATTTTTAAACTTATCAATCTTAATTTTTTATAAAAATTTCCAAAGTTTTGGAAACTTCGGAAATCTGCTTCCCTTAATCCCTTAATCCTTAATATGGATTTTCATAAAAGATATAATTTGTTGAATAATCGCTGAATTCAAAATATACCTTTTCCTCTCCCTTGTCTTCTTTAAAGTTGAAATTTTCATCCATGTAGCCATATCCATACCGATAAGGCCTGGGATTGCTGTCCGATGTTCCATACGCGGTGGAAAGCTTGTCAATCTTGATAAATCGTTTTACCAGCTTATTGCCGGCATATACGTCAAGCACACCGTTTGTCCCTGTCCAATTTTGAAAGGACCGGCTTAATTTGTTTTGTGATTCCTGAGTACATCCCATCGTAAACACAAAAACCGAAAAACAGATAAATACAATTTTTTTCACAGATTACCTCCTTATTGGCATGATTTAAAAAATATTTGAAAACGTAACTTTTTGTATAGTAACCGAAACGCAAAATTAAATCAAGGAATATTACAATACCGTCCATTGTTTCTGAAAAGCCCTTTATTATACAAGTATTTTGATCTTGCTGATTTTTTTGACGGTTTTATACTTGACATCCAAGCATATTTTTATTACTGTCACCTGTCATGAAAATGGATGGAATCCGCCAACACAGGATGAATTCAATGATATTTGAGGCTTATGAATTCTCATCATCGGAAATTCCCAGAAATCACTCCCGGACATCACAATTGCAAAAAAATCAGTTGACAAAAAAAATGGAGCGAAATTTATGAATGGCATTCATTGCAAAACAGTTCTGATATGTGTCATGATCTGCATGCTGCTTTTGGCTGACAGCTTTGCATACACAGGAAAGGACCGGAAAAAGAGTCCTGCCGGCACGTCAGTGATTACCATCAGGGTAAAGGAAGGGCAAAGCATCCGGGACATATCCGGAAAACATCTCCGGAACCCTGATCTGTGGGAAGACATTCTTCGCGCCAACCATCTGAAAACCCCGGATCAGATCCGGCCCGGGATGATCCTTTATATTCCTGTGAAAGCCATAACCCGTGCAAATGATGAACTGGAAAATTCAAAGCAGTTAATTCATCAGGCAACCAAAGCCGGCGCAAGGATATTCGCTCCGCAAATCATTTCTAAGGCCATCGAACTGAGAGACGGCTCCCTTGAAAAGCGAAGATTGGGGGAATGGCCCGCGTGTACTGCACAGGCAAAGTTGGCTGCGGATAAGGCAGGAAAAGCACTGGAAAAGAGCGTCGCGAATCAGGACATGCCTGCCGAAGCCATGGTGGATTATCGTCAGGGGCAGGTTCACAAACGAAAACCCTCTGATAATCTGTGGAAAGAGGTTTCCCAATATGACATCCTTCTGGAAGGCGAAAAAATCCGTACCCTCTCCCAGTCCCAGGCGGACATCGTTTTCCGGGATGAGAGCAGGCTTCAGCTGAAAGCAAACGCCCAGGCATTGATCCGAAAGATGAGGAGCAATCTTCTGGAAGATGTGGGGGAGGCAAAAATCAGACTGATCGAAGGCGATGTTCTCGCACTGCTTTCCGGAGGTAAGGAGGATAATCAGTTTCAACTGGAAGTGGAGGGCGTGGAAACGAGAATCAAATCCCGGCGGTTCCGGGCCGGTCATGACAAAGAGGAACAAATTTCATGGTTCGCAGTTGATGAAGGCGAAGTCGAGATCAGGGCCAAAGGAAAAAAAGTGATCCTGAAAAAGAATCAGGGTTCGGTGGTTCCTCTCAATCAGAAACCCTCGGAGCCGCAGGAACTTCTCCCCGCGCCTGAGCTTCTTGATCCCCCGGATGGTGATGAGCGATTCGATCTCAGCACTGCCCTGGTCTGGGAAAGGGTGAAAGGGGCTGGAACGTATCTGCTGGAACTGTCCGATAACGCATCGTTTTCAAGAATTATATGGAGTGAGGAAATCCAGGATGGCGCAGACGCGTCCCCTGATTCGGTCCGGGGAATGTTTCCTGAACATATAGGCCCTGGTGCGTTTTATTGGCGAGTGATCCCAATTTCTCAGGAGAGATTGCCGGGACGCGTCAGCAAAGCGAGACTCCTTCGTATCATAGACGACAAAGTGCCGCCGTTCCTTGTCATTCAGTTCCCCCAGGAAGGCGATACATTTTCAGAAAGCACGATTGAAATATCCGGCAGCACCGAAGAAAACGCCACGCTTCTAATACAGGATCAGCCGGTTGAGGTCGGCGACGACGGGAAATACCAGTTCCGGCATGAACTGTCCGCCGAGGGAAAAAACAGCATTGTCGTCAGCGCCACAGATCGGGCAGGAAATGTCAGTCACTTGAAGCGTACTGTCTTATGTCTTCCGGCCAGTGAAATTGATCTGTCCTTTGAT
Organism: Desulfobacterales bacterium; assembly: GCA_029934695.1. Classification (GTDB taxonomy): domain Bacteria; phylum Desulfobacterota; class Desulfobacteria; order Desulfobacterales; family 4be13; genus JAOZLU01. The sequence goes on from JAOZLU010000053.1 coordinate 20,354, forward strand.
CCGCTGATGAGACAAATCAGGCGCAACCATTTTCTTGTGAGACATGAAAATTTCACCCTGTACGGGAAAACAGACCCTGACAGCCTTGTCACCGTCAGAAAATCAGGAGACAGCTCCCCGGATATGAAATCCTCTGCCCCCTTCATCCGCAATTTTTCAGCAACGACAACCGCTGACAGTGCAGGGCAGTTTCATATAAATGTAAGGGCGGCGGAACCGCAGAATACTTATGCCATTGAAATCATCTCACTCGCCGGAAAAACGAGGAAAGACCGCTTTTTCGTCGAAATTGACAATAATCCGCCAATCATCCGTTTTAACGAAGAAATTCCCCCTGCCACAGCACAAAAGCAGTTACCCGTATCAGGGACGCTTGAAGGAGGTGTAAGCCTGTATTTGAACGGACAGGAGGTTTCATTGGAAACTGGGGACTCAGATCCCCAGCATCAAGCATCAAGCATCAAACATCAAGCATCAAACATCAAACATCAAGCATCAAA
>JAOZLU010000472.1 GCA_029934695.1 Desulfobacterales bacterium
GCAGCTTCGGCTTTCAGCGTCAGAGTGACAGTGCGCACGGAGGTGACTTCCGGAGCAGTGACGCCCACATCAGAGGGCGGGACCACGTCAATGCGGTACGGACCTGCGGTGACGGTGGGACCGATCTCCCCCTTTCCGTCAGCGGCCGCAATGTGGAAATAATATGCGACGTCGTCCGGCTGAAATTCCGCAAAATCAGGACTTGTGAAGCTTCTCCGTGTGACATATTCCCCGTCCGGGTTCAGGCCGTCAAAGGTGTGGCCGGGATTCGTGTCGAAGAGAACAAAATAACCGTAAGGGTCTCCCTCGGGAATGCCATATATGACGTCTATGCGGGAAATCTTGGAGGGAATATCGGAGCCGTGCCCCGGGGAGCGGATATCCGGGACTTCTCCGACGTTCTGAGCCGCTGCCGGGCCAATGAAAAGCATGATCATAAGCATGACTGAGATGACGATATCTGAGATGTGTCTGTGTCTGATCTGTTACCTCCCTGTGTTTTTTTCTTCTCTGAAAATCCGGTTTGCAAAAAAAAACGGGCCGCCCTGCGGAGGCCCGGCTGTCTCCGGCTGATCTTCCTGCGGATCAGCCGGCAATTTTTATGAGAATGTGGAACGGTCCGATTCCGGCGGTCAGTCCCACACGCCCGCGACCGCCTGAAGAATGAGGACCGCATCCTCCGTCCCGATCTTCCCGTCGCCGCTGACATCCCTGAACCCGTATGGATGGCCGTCATACGTTCCGGCCAGGAATCCCAGCGTCCTCACGGCATCCCCCAGCACAAGCGGAAGGATGTGAACCGGGGAGTGGTACAGCGGCTCCCTGACCGCATCGTCGCCGACGGTGACAGTCAGGTCCGTGTCATACTCTCCGAACAGATGTGCGGGAGGAACCCAGAGGACACGGATCTCTTTTGTCTCCCCGGCCTCCACCTCCGCGACCCACGGAGTCCAGGCCGCGGGATACATGACATCGCCGCCATCCTTGTAAAAGCTGAGGTTTATGACCGCGTTCACCCGGGTGCCGGAAAGGTTCTTGAACACGACGGGGAACACGTTGGGGACGCCATGCCAGACTGTCTTAGGCGGCTTGAAGGAGATGATCCTGCCCGAGATCGTCTCCAATCTCCTCTCTGACTCTCTGATGATGCGGGTTCCGTCCGAGACCGTCATGAGAAGCTTGTAGACGCCCTGAATGTCGGGTGCGGCCATCCTCACGGTTATCTCCCCGGTCGTGTTGCTCTCTATGGTCCCGGAGGCCGTCTCCAGACCGTAAACATTGTCGCCCATGAAGAATAAGGCATCCCGGGCCTCGACCGTGAGCTCGAACTCGTGGGCATCCGCGGACGTGTTCTCAATGACGGCTGTCGCCCGAATCTCCTCGCCCACGCCGCACCAACTGTCGGAACGGAACACAGTGACTACCCCTTTGTCGGGCGTTGTATAGGTCACCTCGATATCAATGGTTTCATAAAGTGTTGTCTCCTTTGTGCCGGTGTCGAATATCATGGGATAAAACATGAGATCGAAGGACCCGTAGCCTGACGAGTATGAATACCGACGTTCAGCCGGGGGGAACACACCAAGATCATCCGGACACGGACCGTATTCAAAAGTTCCGTCCGCCGGATATAAAGCTGGCAGATCCAGTTTTCCCAGGTCTGTGGAATTCCCGAAGGTGACTCCTACATTGTCAACCTCCGCATTGTCCGGAATGTGGAAGCTGAAAAAATAAGAGGGGATGATCGGCTCACTCACGCCGCCGATCTCGAATCCGGGAATCTCGACAAGGTCAAATTCGTCCCACCTGACGATTTCATAGTTCGAGACATCGACTGTTGCTGATTTGATATATGTGTCTTCGGACTCGGATATGATGGTATCCGAACTTTCGACCCCGTTCCGAATGTCCCTTTTTTTCTTTTCATCTTTCTTTCCGGCCAAGGGGGGGGAAATCTTCACCCAGGGAAGACCGAACAGATTAATTTCAAGTTTGGCATACTTGTAAAAATCATCGGGGTTGTCGAACCAGTGTCTGTCAGCCTTCACCAGAGCCTCACCCGCACTCATATCGGACAGGAGACCGCTGTAAAATTTGTCTGTCAGGCTGTTTGCACTGTCCCACATTTTTCCCTGCCAAGTGATGCCGGAGGCGGCCGTCACTCCCCGGACACCCAGAGGAAGCAGCGCATTCAGCAGAATGTCTGTCCTCTTTCCGTCAGCAAGGCCGGTCATGCAGGAATCAAATATGAAAAATGGCCGGAATGAGGAAAAATGCTCACGGACATGTTCGGCGTTACGTCTGATGTCAATTCCTATGAAGAGGGTTTCGTCATTCCTGCTTCCCTGAACCCCTGTGACAGTTCCGTGACACATGAGGCGCATCACATCGAAGTCGGGGACATTCTCCGCCAGTCCTGTGAAAAGGTGATAGAAGTCATTGTCCCATCGGGCGGGATCGCTTATTTCTGTATAGCCGGAATAACCGGGGGAAACGGGGCACAGAGCTGTTTCCGGATCGTCCGGATGCGTCTGCGGCACGTCCAGATCCGTTCCGTCAATGTCCCTGACCACTTCGTATCCCATCTTTTCGGATTCCTCCTCATAGGTGTCCAGCAAACAGTTTCTCTCATTCATCTCCAGCTTCACCACACGGGTGCTGGAATGTGTCTTGCCGTTGCCTGAAAGAAGCAGTTGCCTCATGTTCTCCGGTGATGTTCCGAGAATTCTGCCGACAAAGAGATTCTCGACCTCCCCGGATTTCCAGCCCTCTCCGTTGTAGTCCCGGTAGAACATGTCGGTAAAGAGGTAGTTGTTTTTCGCGTCCGTGAGGGTCACCCCTGTGGCCTTGTGACGCGTTTTATATTTCAGCACAGTTTCGGTGGGATCAAAGGCCCTGTAAAAGGGTATGACGGAATCCCCTCCGAGAATGGCCACATGCCTTCCCTTGCCCAGTCCCCCGGATCTGTCAATGAGGTCTCTCAGCAGTTCCTTGACCTTTATGGCCGCCTGGTTGATCAGGGCCTCCTCGCCGTCCGACTCCGGATCATCGTCATATCCGTAGCTTCCGCCCGAACCGTGCGCCAGCTTCGTCCGGTCATCGAACCAGGAGACGGTGACATTGTCCTCCCTGTCCCCGTCATGACCCCTGTCATACTTGTCAACATGACAGATCACCGCCCCCCTGCCCTCGGCGATCTCATAAAGCGACTGCCACAGTTCGCTGACCCGGGACGGCTCCTCCCCGAACGTGCGGTATGTCAGCTCACGGTTGGTGATGACAATGTCCATGCCGGATGCCACCACGACCGGCCACCACACAGTGCCGCCCAGTCTGGCCGAGGATGTCTCCATGCTGTCCCCGGAAACTTCAGCCCGGGCGTCCAGGATGAAGTTGTCCCTTCCCGGGGGCAGCCGGAACCTGAGGACAAATTCGGCAGACGGCTCGTCGGCGGATACGGAGAAGCCGTCTATCGTGACAGTCCGGTCACGGCCGTCTTCGCTGTCATCAAAGGCATACGGCGGAAGTTCGAAAGGAGTGAGGGTCTCCTGAGATCGGCGAAAATAAACACGGACAGCTTCGGGAGCAACCATCTCTGAGGCGATGCGGAATGTCAGTGTGAGACCCTTCTGGTCTTCAACAGCGTCGTTCGTGACACGGACAACAATGTCAATCAGATCGCCGGGCGCCTTGCATACCCTTGACCGGGATGACAACCGGCTGCTGTCCTCGGCATATATGCCGGTTCTGACACCTGAAAGCCGGGGGCCTTCTGCTATGTAGATCGGGAGTGACAGAAAAGGGAAATGCCGCTTAAAGGTATATCCGGTTCTGTTCGGCATGATCGCCCCGTCCCAGTCATGTCTGAGCGGCAGTCTGTAAAGCCCCGAACTGTCTGTGAGCGCGGAACCGCCGCCGTCACTGAAGTCCACTGTGACTCCCTCAAACGGTTCGCCTGTGTCTCTGAATACGAGCCCCGTCTTTATCTCGGGGGCTGTGCCCGTGAATCCGAGAATGATCCCCCAGCTCATGTCTTCCGTCACATTCCTGAGTGCGAAATCTGACGGCTCGAAAGCGTATGCGCCTTTTTTCGGCGTGACTCTCCCGCTCCATCCGTTCCTGACCTTCTTGGAAAAATATCCCTCCCTGTTTGTGAGTGCCGAGTCTCCGAAACAGGAATTGTTGCTGAAGTTCAACTCGACATCCCCGATCCCTGTCAGCCCACCCTCACTGTTCACTTTGTAAACACTTCCGCTGACAGTCCTGGGGCCTTTTGCCGTGTAGTCCTGATTCTCCTCATCCGAGGTCACATTCTCGTATGAGCGGCTCGGCGGGTCGTCGAACTTATAACCCGTCTTGCCTGGCTCGACAGTGCCGCTCCATCCCCTGTTGACCACCTGACTGTAATATCCTGAGTCGTCTGTGGTCACCTTCCGGCTTCCTCTGCCCTCATAAGAGAAGTACATGGTGACTCCGCCGACCCATTTCCCAGGAGTGTCCGGATCTTCGATCCTCCCCGATATATAAAACTCCTCGGTGTCACTGACAGTTATCGTAAACTGCTTCTCACAGACAAACTCGGTTTCCCCCTCCGCTTTGACGCGGATGCTGTAACTGACTTTTCCATCATTCTCATAGTCGAAGACATATCCGATCCATGTGTTGAGGCTCCATGTCCCGGAGGAAGTGTCTTTCCAGGTAATAAAAGTTCCGTTGTCTGTGTTGCCCTCGCCGGAAACAAGGCTGAAAGCATAGTCACTGCCACTGTCTCCGTCTGCCACAGAAAATATCCCGACCTCGGTCCCTTCGGGCATGTTCTCGTCCACACTGTTGCTGCTCATGAGGATGTCCGGGAAGGTCACCGTATAATCCCTCACATCTCCGAATCCCAGAGGGTCGCAGGAATAACCCGCGGTATTCCCTGATGTTACGGCGATCCTCATCCGTCTGGTTCCCGCATGCCCCTCGGGCATGTCGCATGTATCCTCGAAAGTCAGCGTGATGCTTCCATCTTCCTCCACGGATCCGAATATCGGCTCGGACATGTCCGCTATGCGCTCGGAGGATTCCTCGGCCATGTCGGCGGCTCCGCTGCTTTCCTCTGAGCCTCTTCCGAACCGTCCGTTCTCATTCCAGTCAATCCACACCCTGATGTGTTCCCCGTTGTCGATGATGTTGAGCCAGCAGGCGAAGCTGCCACCCGGGTCACATCCGGTCAGGCTGACTTTCACCTCAAAGCTTATCCTGTCTTCGCCGAGGGTGTGGCTGACCGAGGATATCTCCTCGCCCAGGTCCGGCACATACGCGGATTCACAATACCCTTCCGCGACAGACTCTGTCACATATGTCCGTTCAACGTCGCAATATGCGTGGGCAGAGTCTCCCGCGAAGCCGATGAGACTCAGAAAGGCAAGTCCGATCACCCATGCATGATTCATTCTGAATATTTCTTTCATTCCTTTACTCCTTTTTGTTCAAAGCTGTCTGAATTGTTCCGTCCCCGCTCGAAGCGCGGGAA